>OMVQ01000006.1 GCA_900314555.1 uncultured Eubacteriales bacterium
GCGAGGATCGCACTGCGGCGGAGCAGAAAATGTTGCTATAGCAACCCGCCGCAGGCGGAGAATGTCGCAAGCGACATTCTTTATTCAATAGATTATTATTTTACGATTAGCAATGTTTGACAGTATAGTGGCTGGATACATAATGATTAGTGGAATGACGATTCAGGAAAGGAGACGGGCAAATGAAGAGAATTTTATGTTTTGGTGATTCGAATACTTGGGGCTTGATAGCCGGTACTAATAGACGATATGAATATAATGAACGCTGGACAGGACGTTTACAGAAAGCATTTAACAGGGAAGAAGTGCAGATAATAGAAGAGGGCTTGTGTGGAAGAACAACTGTTACGGAAGATACATATCGCGTAGGAAGAGCAGGTTCAAAGCTGCTGCCGGTGCTTCTGGAGTCACATTCGCCACTTGATTTAGTAGTGCTTATGTTAGGAACAAATGATTGCAAATATGCTTATAATCCAACAGCAGAATCAATAGGTGATGGAATAGAAGTCTTACTTAAACAGATTAGAAATTACTCTAAGGATTGTAAAATTCTGCTCATATCTCCAATTGAATTAGGCAATGACATAGGACGTTTCGATAAAGAATTTAATGACTATTCAATAGAGGTGTCAAAAGGACTTCCGAAAGTGTATCAAAAAATTGCTGATAAATACGAAATCGATTATCTGAAAGCTTCTGATTATGCTAATCCAAGTGATGCTGACAGAGAGCATTTAGATGAAGAGGGACATAAGAACTTAGCTAAAGCCATAACTGATAAGGTCAGAGAAATTATATTTCCGCAAAAAACTTTGTTAGATAATTACTCATCTGCCGCATACTTTCAGAGAAATAGTGCTTAATCAGAATTTATGAGTAAAAAATCGTGAATGAAATATTTTCGTTGAAATATATTGAATGGAGTATATTTTCTTTGACATTGGTATATATTATGATATATACTAATCTAAAAGGAGGTGTTATATTATGATGACTGCAAAAATATTTAAAAATGGTAGAAGTCAGGCAGTCAGATTGCCGAAAGAATGCCGTTTTAATACAGAGGAAGTAGCTGTAAACAGGGTAGGAGATATTGTAATGCTTATACCGATGGATAATAAATGGGATAATTTTATTCAGGCAATAGATATGTTTACGGAAGATTTTATGGAGAATGGGAGAGAAAATCAATTAATACAGGAGAGAGAAGAAATATGAGATATATGTTAGATACAAATATTTGTATTTATTTAATTAAGCATAAACCACCTCAGGTTTTTGAAAAATTACAGGAACACAATCCGGACGAGATATGCATATCGTCAGTTACATATGCGGAATTAGTACATGGTGTTGAAAAAAGTAAGGCAGTTGAGAGAAACAGACTGGCACTTACCATTCTTCTGGCTAATATAGAAATACTTGATTTCGATATGAAGGCGGCAGAAGAATATGGAAGAATCAGAGCAGATTTAGAGAAAAAGGGTACGCCAATAGGTCCATTAGATATGATGATTGCAGGGCATGCAAAGTCACTTGGGTATACCGTCGTAACCAATAATGTAGGAGAATTTAAACGGGTAGAGGGTTTGCAATATGAAAATTGGGTATAGTATTTCATTAGATTTTCATAGATTTTTAAAGAAATTTATAAGATAATTACTCATCTGCCGCATACTTTCAGAGAAATAGTGCTTAGAATTTGCCTGAAGAATTATGTATCTTTCGCACGAAACAGAAAGAGGCTTGAGACATATATTTTCATCATTAATATATGGAGCCCAGGTCTTAGATGGAATCAGTGCGACACCCATACCCGTTGAAATCAGTGCAAATATAGTTTCCCTGTTATCAAACTGCAAATGTGAGATAGGCGTAAATCCGGCATTTTCACATAATTCGTAGGTTAATTTATATAATGGCAGATGATTTTGCATAGTGAGGAAATGCTCATCTCTAAGCATTGCAGGGGATATTACATCATAAGAAGTAAGGGGATTATTAACCGACATACCTATATAACACTCTTCCGCAAGGAGGGGTGTTATATTTTCGCCCTCAACAGGCATATTAGACGAATATAGATACAGGTCACTTTTGGGTTCTTTCGTATTAGGTTTGTCCTGATTAATATACATTTCCGTATCGGGATAGGCACTCTGAAAGCCAAGAATAATTTCAGGCAGAAATTGTGTGGCGGCAGTAACAGAAAGCGACACTTCACGATATTGGTGGTTCTTATCCTTGATTTCGGCAAGCCCATAGTCTATCTCGTCAAGTGCTTTAGTTATATGTTCTAATAGAATTTTTCCATTCTGGTTTAATCTGATTCCTTTGCCCTCCCTATCGAATAAAGGTACTCCGACTTCCTCTTCGAATTGATGAAGGGATTTAGAAAGAGATGGCTGTGATATAAAAAGCTTATCTGCCGCTTTAGTTATATGTTCTAATTCTGCTACCGTTTTAAAATATTTAAGATGAAGTAGATTCATAAGTTCCTCCTGATAAATGCTTAAAGTGTCTATAGTTTAAAAACTATATTATATATTTTGTCACGTAATAATTTCGCCGTTCGTTAAGAGTATACAAGTTCTTTTTGTCTATCTTTCATTCATTATATCACAATATTTTAATTATTCATAGCCAAATGGTTATGAATATATGCATATAAATATATTTGAAAATGCATATATAATGAATTATTATATGTGCCATAAGGAAGTAATAAATCACATCAGGATAAGGCACTTTAAGATATGTATGAAATGAAGGTGATAAGATTATGGAAGAGAAAGTAAATACCAACAGAGAATGTAATGAGATATCATTACAAAATGCAGAAGAATCAAAACAGCAATCAGGTGGTCCATCAGAGTTTAAAGAGCATTATGAAGAACTTAAAGATGATATCGTCAAAGCATTTATCAGGGACTACGACCTGATGAATAATCCAGAGATTTCATTACTTAAGTTCTCTGAAAATATTATCTGCCAAGTAACTGAAAATGAACTTAAGCTGGTGCTTAGAATTAACAGGTCAGGCTACCACACAATGGAAGAGTTAGAAAATGAACTCATATGGATTACAGAGATTAAGAAGCAAACAGATATTAATACAGCTACAATTTACAAGGGCATAAATGGTAAAGTAATACAGCAGTTTAAGTCAAAGGCAGGAATTACTTATACATATAGTGTTCAGTCATTTGTAAAAGGCATTTCCATTAAAGAATTAAAAGGCGAAAATCTTTACAGCCAGTTAGAAAATGTCGGTAAAATCGCAGCAAAACTTCATAAGATGGAAGAAAATAATCCACATAATAAAGAGACATTTAAGAGATTTGCGTGGGATATAGAAGATACTCTTAGTGAAAATGCAAGATGGGGCTGTTATCTTAAATTTCCTGATATGACATCCGATGACAGGATAATATTTAAAAAGGCAGCAGATAAGATAGAAGCAAGGCTTCAGAAATATGGAAGAGGCACAGACAGATATGGACTTATCCACGCTGACTTACATTCGGAAAATCTGTTAGCAGATGATGATAAAATCAGCCTGATAGATTTCGATGATTGTGGCTTTAGCTGGTATCTGTATGATTTAGCAGGTGCGATAAGCCAGCAGTCAAAGAATCTCAAGGAAATGACAGCAGCATATTTAAAAGGTTATGAAACAATCCGTAGTCTTAGTCTTGAAGATAAAGCAGAAATAGAAACATTTATTCTGTTAAGAAGATTAGTAAGACTTGGCTGGCTGACCTCTCATAGTGATAATGGAATCATTGAAAGAGAGGGCAGAGAATACTACGAGGTAACTAAAGAAATGGTTATTATGTATTTAGAGAATAATTAACAAATCACAGAAAAGTTAAGGAGGATACGCTATGTTAGAGACATTACAGGATATCACAAAAGAGGAAATAATTGATTACAGTATGAAATATGTTAATCCCGGCAAGACACAGGAATGGATTGACAGAGGAATAAACATAGTTATCGGCAAAAGAGAGGGCTATACTTTCTGGGATATGGATGGAAAGAGATATTTAGACATTCATCTGAATGGTGGTACATATAACTTAGGACACAGAAACCCTGAAATCATCGAAGCTATGGTAAATGCGTGCAAAGATTTTGACATAGGTAATCATCATTTTGCAGCAATTGGCAGGGCATTACTTGGCAAGAAAATGAACGAAGTCACACCAGAGGGCTTACAGTATTGCGTATTCTCATCAGGTGGTGGCGAGGCAGTTGATGTAGCTATTAAGAGCGCCAGATTTGCCACAAAAAGAAAGAAAATAGTATCTATTAAAGGTTGTTATCATGGACATACAGGTTTCGCAGTATCTACAGGCGATCCTATTTTCAAAGATCCATTTTTAGCACAGGGAGAACCGGGATGTTTCGTACAGGTTCCATTAGATGACTTAGATGCCATGGAAAATGAATTAAAGAAAGGTGATGTGGCAGCAGTAATAATTGAATCAATTCTTGCCACATATGGTTTCAAGATTCCTGCACCAGGCTATCTTAAAGCTGTTAAGGAATTATGTGAGAAATACGGAACATTGTATATTGCTGATGAGGTTCAGACAGGACTTATGCGTACAGGTAAGATGTGGAGTATCGACCATGAGGGCTTCATACCTGATATGCTTGTAACAGCCAAAGGCTTCTCAGGAGGAATGTATCCGATTGCTTGTACTGTACTGAACCGTAAGGCAGCAGCTTGGTTATTCGAAGCAGGAAGAATGCATGGCTCAACAACAGGTGGTTCAGAAGTCGGCTGTATGGTTGCTCTCAAAATGCTTGAGATAATTACAAGACAGTCAACAATCGATTTGGTACATAAGAACACAGGATTAATGACAGAATTTGCAAATGATATGATTAAAAAGACCGATGGTTTCCTTAAGGGCTACAGCCAGAGAGGTGTAATTATGGGAATGGAATTCGATGTGGAGGATGCAAGTAAGACAGTAACCAAAGCGTTATTTGATTGCGGTGTATGGGCGCATAATTCAAGACTCCGTCCATATGTATTACAGTTTAAGTTAGGCTTATTAGCAGATGATTCATACATCGATGAATTATTTACCAAGATGGAAAAAGGTATTATGTTAGCTGCCGAAAGAGCAAAAGCCTAAGCAGAGAAAGAAAAATAATTAAACAGATATATGAGGTGAAATGCTTATGTTTAGTTTTGAAAATCAGGTGTGTTTAATTACAGGTGCGGGAAGTCCTACAGGAATCGGTTTTGCAACAGCTAAAGATTTGGGACTTCTTGGCGGAAAAATATATATGATTGCAACAAGCAACAGAATATTTGAACGTGCAAATGAATTAAAGGAACTTGAAATTGATGCGAAAGGTGTGATATGTGATTTGCGTGATGCAAGTCAGGTCGCTAAGACAATTGCAGAAATTGAAAAAGAAAGTGGAAAAATTGATGTATTAGTAAATAATGCAGGAATTAATTCAACCTCTAATCACACCGTATACGATAAGAAGAGCCAGCCTAACTTTGCAGAACTTGAAGATGATGACTGGTACAGAGTCCTAGACATTAATATGAAAACTAACTATAACGTGAGTAAAAATGTTCTAAAGATTATGAAGAAGAATAAATATGGAAGAATAGTCCACATTTCCTCGGTTACAGGTCCTATCGTTACACAGCGCGGACTGGCTGCTTATGCAACCGCGAAATCAGCGATACTCGGAATGAGCAAGACGATAGCCCTAGAAGAGGGCATAAATAATATTACAAGTAATGCAGTTTTACCGGGATGGATTAACACAGGAATTCTAGATGAAGCATCACTTAAATATGGAGAACATACACCGATAGGCAGACCTGCAAGAGCTGAAGAGGTGGCAAGTGCAGTAGTGTTCTTTGCATCAAAAGAAGCTTCATATGTTACAGGACAGGAATTGATTGTAGATGGTGGAAATGTAATTCAGGAGTGTAAGTAAATAGTTATAAATATTTCTAAATTCATTGTAATATATATTTGTCTATGTTAATATCAGATATATAAATAGAGGTTCTTTTAGCCTATGGTTGAAGAGCCTCTTAGCTTATGAAATTTGTGTGAGTGATATTAAATGTTGGGTATGCAGAATTGACGAAAGGTAATTATGTAAAATATGGATGAAGAGTCAGAAGTTATAAAAAAGAAAAATAGCGGTTGCCTGATACAATTATTAATTCTTTTATTATTAATCATTGTTTTATTTATTGGTTGAAAAATTCTATACAAGAGATTAAATGAAAAGGTTGTAGATAAGCAAAGTAATAATGGATATACAATTGAATTAGTTGCAACTGATAATATTAAATGGCCGTTTGGAAGTTGTAAAGGTCATCTGGTATTAAAAAATAAAGATAATAAAGTAATATGCAGACAAAAAATAGAAGTTAATAATGATGGAACAACAATTGATAAGTCGAATTGGAAAGTTGAATGGAAGGCAGATAGAGTGGTTGTAATGATAAAGGGATATGATGATTCAGAAGAAAAAATATATAACTTATTTTTTAGTGAGTAATTAATACTTTGAGCATACATATGTATTTATTTATATGCATATGTTAAAGCAAATTTGATATGATACCTCTGAAATAACAGATTAAATATAAAATCTGTTACTTTAGAGGTATCATATATTTGGTTTATGGTGCTTTTTTATTAGAATTGTGGTAGAATATATTAATAATTTAGTAGGTTTATATTTAAAAATGTATTGGGAAAGGAACGTATAAAATATGAGAAAAATTATAGCAGCAATTATTATAGTATTCGCACTCATAGTAGTTGGAGTTACTGGCTTAGTAATTAAGAACAATAAATCTGAATCAGATATCACAGTTCTGAAAGATATTAAAGAAATTAAGTCTTTTGAGGTACAGTATAAAAATGACAATGTGAAAATAACGGATAGTGATACAGTCAAAGAAATGACAGAATTATTAGATGGTAAGGCAAGAAGAGATAAGAAATCAGATGACAGAAAAGGTTGGATATATAGAATAGATGCATTTGATAATAATGGTAAGGCAATTACATCTGTTACAGTTATTAGTGATACAATGATAAGAATAGGCGAAAAAGTCTATACCTGTGATAAGATAGATATTTCAAAACTTGATGAATTAACGGAAATAGATAGAGAAAAATAATAATATATATAAATACAGAAAGGACAGGTAATAGAGTTGGAAACAAATAAATCAGATAAAGAAAGATTAGACAAGCAGTTTGCATTTGCAAGGGAATTAGATAAAGAAAAATTAATAGGCAGGCAGACATATTTAGCCAATGGTGAGAGAAAAGAAAATGATGCTGAGCATGCATGGCATATGGCTATAATGGCGTTAATCTTAAGCGAGTATGCCAATGAAGAGATTGATGTGTTAAGGACTATTTCGATGATATTAATTCATGATGTTGTAGAGATAGATGCAGGTGATACATATGCATATGATGAAAATGGTAAAAAGAGCCAGAGAGAGCGTGAAGTAAAGGCGGCAGAGAGATTATTCGGAATGCTTCCAAAAGACCAGGCAGTGAAATTTAGAAATCTCTGGGAAGAATTTGAGGCACAGGAGACGAAAGAGGCTAAATTTGCAAGGACTATGGATAACATTCAGCCAGTCGTACTCAATGATGCCAGCGATGGTAAATCGTGGGTTGAGCATGGAGTTCATTTGAGCCAGATACTTAATAGAAATAAGAATACGGCTAAGGGTTCAGAGGTTATCTGGAATTATGCAAAAGAGAACTTTATTGATGAGAATGTCAGAAAGGGAAATATTATAAATGACTGATTTGATAATGTATAAAATAAATGAGACGTCAAAAGAAAAACAGGTAGTTAATCTGTGTAGAAAATTAGGTCTTAAGACAAGAAAATTAAAAGATTCTGATGCAAAGATTACAGTTGGTGCACTTACAGGAAATGGTAAAATAAATGCATCACCAGACAACCAGATGTTGAATACTGCAAATCAGAATGTTCCAAATGGTTACGCACTTCCTGAATTAATTGTATTTTCAGGACTTAAAGATAATAAATTAGATGAATTTCTTGCAGAATATAAGAAGATGGGAATTGCACCAATTGGCTTAAAGGCTGTAGTTACCATTCATAATGTCAACTGGACAATGTATGGATTGGCAGAGGAATTGGTAAGAGAAAGAATTTTAATTATGTGCGGAAAAAATTAATTCAATTATGTATGGAAAAAATTAATTCAATTATGTGCAGAAAAATTAATTCGATTATGTATGGAAAAGATTAATTGACTTTACAGAGTAATTACAGAATGGTATAACAGAATACAGAAAAATTTAAATATAGAAGATAGTGTGCAGCAGACATCACAGTTAGTTCCTTTATGGGAAATATTTCTTACGGCGTTTTCTTGTTATCGTAGGATAAATCTTAAACCTTAGGAATTTTATCAGCATTTTCAGAGATGTGATACGCCTGCAGAATGGAGATTATTATGATATCAGAAAGAATGAAAGAATATGTGCAGGGTAGTTCGGTAATCAGAGCAATGTTTGAAGAGGGAAAGAAGTTAGCAGATAAATATGGTGCTGAAAATGTATATGATTTCAGCCTTGGTAATCCAAATGTTCCTGCACCTTCAGAAGTAAATCAGGCGATAAAGGATATACTTGACGAAGAAGAATCGACAATGGTGCATGGATACATGAGCAATTCCGGTTACGAAGATGTAAGAGAAACAATTGCAGGAAACATTAATAAGAGATTTGGAACAAAATTCAATGAGACCAATATATTAATGACAGTCGGTGCAGCAGGCGGATTAAATGTAATCTGTAAAACACTTTTGAATAAAGATGATGAAGTAATAGTATTTGCTCCATTTTTTGGCGAATACAAATCTTATGTAACTAATTATGATGGTAAACTTGTTGTGGTTTCACCGGATACAGAACATTTCCAGTTAAATCTTACAGAATTCGAAAGTCTTATTAACGAAAAGACAAAGGCAGTAATCGTAAATAATCCTAATAATCCAACAGGTGTTGTTTATTCAGAAGAGACAATTATTAAACTTACAGATATTTTAAAGAGAAAACAGAAAGAATTAGGTACAGATATCTATCTTATTTCAGATGAGCCATATCGTGAACTTGTATATGATGATGCAGAAGTTGTATATCTTACTAAATATTATGATAATACAATAGTTGGATATTCATATAGTAAATCTTTATCATTACCAGGAGAGAGAATCGGATATCTTGTATTGCCTGATGAATTATCAGACAGTGAAAATATCAAGGCAGCAGCAAGTGTAGCTACAAGAATTCTTGGCTTTGTCAATGCACCATCACTTATGCAGAGAGCAGTTGCAAGATGTGTGGATACAGAAGTAAATATTGCACCATATAATAAAAATCGTGAATTATTATATGGAAGTCTTAAAGAATATGGCTTTGAGTGTATAAAGCCACAGGGAGCATTTTATTTATTCGTTAAGACACCCGGAGATGAAAAGACATTTGTTGACGCAGCTAAGAAATATAATATTTTATTAGTTCCCGGTAGTGCATTTGCGTGTCCAGGGTATGTAAGAATTGCTTATTGTGTATCATATGAGACAATTGTAAATTCGCTAGATGGTTTCAAGAAACTTGCAAAAGAGTTTGGCTTGTTATAAAATAGTTAGCGTTATGAAAATATAAATGGCAGATTTATTTGCAGAAACGAGGAAGAAATGCAGGCTTGGAAGAACAATATTAGAAAAGTTGTGCCATATGTTCCGGGTGAACAGCCACAACGAAAAGTAATAAAATTAAATACAAATGAGAATCCATATCCACCGGCAGCAGGTGTTAAGGAAGCATCAGAGAAGTTAGACACAGATTGTCTTAGATTATATCCTGATCCTGAATGTATGTCACTTCGTACGGAATTAGCATCATATTACGGAGTAAATACAGATAATATCTTTGTAGGTGTCGGTTCAGATGATGTATTATCAGTTGCATTTATGACATTTTTCAATTCCGATAAGAAGATACTTTTTCCGGATATTACATATTCATTTTATAGTGTGTGGGCAGATGTATACAACATTCCATATGAGAAAGTTCCTGTTGATGATACATTCCACATTATTAAAGAGGATTATTATAAGGAAAATGGCGGTGTTATATTTGCTAATCCAAATGCACCAACTGCAATATGTGAGTCAGTAGATTTTATAGAAGATATTGTAAAGCATAATCAGGACGTAATAGTCATTGTTGATGAGGCTTATATTGATTTCGGTGGAGAATCAGCACTTAGTCTGCTTGATAAATATGAGAATCTTTTAGTAGTCCAGACATTTTCAAAGTCACGCTCAATGGCAGGTATGAGAATAGGTTTTGCAATAGGTAATCCTGAATTAATTAAGGCAATGAATGATGTCAAATTTTCAATCAATTCATATACAATGAACCAGAATTCATTAAAGGTCGGAATAGAAGCTGTAAAAGATAAGAAATATTTCGAAGAAACAGTTGAAAAGATTATAAGAACAAGAGAAAATACTAAGAAGAGATTAGCAGAATTGGGCTTTGAATTCACAGATTCAAAAACTAACTTCATTTTTGCAACACATAAGAAATACAATGCTAAAGACATATTTGAATACTTAAAGAGTAAGGACATATTTGTAAGATATTTCGGTTCACCAAGAATAGATAACTATTTACGAATCACAATCGGCACCGATGAGGAAATGGATAAGCTTATCGAAGCATTAACAGAATTCGTGAAATAGGTAAAATTTATTAAATTGAAAATATAATTTGAGAAATGTGCAAATTACATTCTTATATCATATGTATCATAAATCGTAAAGAAACAATAGAAAGACGTTATCACTAAAGTGGTTTCGTCTTTTTTACTTACCAGGAAAATTCGTTGAAATTGTCCTAGTAAGCAAAAACGCTCCGCGAGGATCGCATTGCGGCGGAACGGAAAATGTTGCTATCGCAACCCGCCGCAGGCGGAGAATGTCGCAAGCGACATTCTTTATTCTTTGTAGAGTGAATTAAATTTCATTTCATAATAAAACGTTTCATAATAAAATAAAAATATTGTTGACAAATCAGGTGATTAGTAATACTATAACATATGAACAGATATTCATATGTAAATATGATAAATATAACAATAGATTTAATTTAATTGTTTAAAAAGAAATCGTCAAATGCGAAAGGAGGGCTTGGATGTCAGAAAGAGAAGAGATTGATAATATCGAAGAAAGCTGTGAAGTTGAACATCATCATGACAATGTTGTAAAACGTGTATCAAGCATTATGCCGGACGAAGAAATGTTGTATGATTTAGCAGATTTCTATAAGGTATTTGCAGATTCGACAAGAATTAAAATACTATACGCATTGCTTCAATCGGAATTATGTGTATGTGATTTGGCAGAAGTGCTTGGAGCGAGTCAGTCAGCAGTTTCTCATCAGCTTAGAATGTTAAAGCAGATGAAATTAGTTAAATTCAGACGTGAGGGTAAAGCAATTGTGTATTCACTGTCAGACGACCACATTCAGAACATATTAAGTCAGGGATTTGAGCATATAACTGAATAAATATTTATATGCCGTAGAACGGAACAATTCGTAGACATCAAATTCGGGGACTTTTGAACCCGATAGCATATTATCTAAAAAGAAAGGTTGGTATTATTATGAAAAGAGCTTATAAATTAGACGAATTAGATTGTGCAAACTGTGCAGCAAAAATGGAGAGAGCAGCAGCTAAGGTTGAGGGTGTAGATTCTGTAGCAATTAATTTTATGGCACAGAAAATCACATTGGAAGCCAATGATGACATATTTATGGAAGTTTTAGACAAAGTTGAGAAAGTAATGCAGTCTGTAGAGAAAGACGTAAGTATCGTAAGATAGTCAGAAAGTAAAATATATAGGAGGCAGCCTATGAAGAAATTAAAGAAGAGATTATATAGAATTATCGCCGGACTTATAGTATTTCTTTTGGCAAGATTTTTACCTCTTAACAGCATATTTTCGGTAAGTGATGTTATGATAGACAACATTCAGCTTATTATATATTTAATAGCATATTTTATAGTTGGTGGCGATGTTGTAAAGGAAGCAGCAGAAAATATATTGCATGGTCAGGTATTTGATGAGAATTTTCTTATGACGGTAGCAACTGTAGGAGCATTTTTAGTATCTGAATATCCTGAAGCTGTTGCTGTTATGTTATTCTATCAGGTTGGTGAATTATTCCAGTCTTATGCAGTTAATAAATCAAGAAAATCAATTGCAGAACTTATGGATATACGACCAGATTATGCCGTGGTTAAGGAAAATGACGGAAATCTTGCAAAAAAAGATCCATATGACGTAAAAATTGATGACATAATTATCGTTAAACCAGGTGAAAAAGTAGCACTTGACGGTATAGTTGTAAACGGAAGCGCAAGCCTTGATGTATCAACACTTACAGGCGAAAGCATTTTAAGAGATGTTGATGTGAATGATGAAGTAATTAGTGGTTCAATTAATAAGAACGGACTTATTGAGATTAAAGTTACTAAGGAATTCTCAGAATCTACAGTATCTAAGATACTTGATCTTGTTGAAAATGCAAGTGATAAAAAGGCAGAAACAGAGAATTTCATTACTAAATTTGCTAAATGGTATACACCAATTGTATGTGCCTGTGCATTATTAATTGCAATTTTCCCACCATTAATTTTAAATCAGGCATTTTCAGGCTGGATATACAGAGCACTTACATTTTTAGTTATTTCATGTCCATGTGCATTAGTAATATCAGTTCCACTTAGTTTCTTTGGTGGACTTGGTGGAGCATCGGCAAATGGTGTGTTAATTAAAGGAAGTAACTATATTGAAGCACTTTCTAAATGTAATTCTGTTGTATTTGATAAGACAGGAACACTTACTAAGGGTTCATTTAATGTAACTGAGATAAATGCCGCTAATGGTGTAAATGATAATGAATTATTAGAATATGCTGCATTTGGTGAGAGCTACTCAAATCACCCAATAGCATTATCTATAAAGAAAGATTATTATAATAAATTCAGTACAGATGAAAAGAGTCTTACAGATAAGACAAAAGATGCAAAAGTTACTGAAGTCGCAGGTCATGGTACAGAGATTAATGTAAATGGCAAAAATATTTGTGTAGGTAATGGTAAATTAATGAAGAAAAATAACATTACTTATACAGAATATGACGGAATCGGCACAGTAGTATATGTTGCAGTTGATGGAAAATACATTGGTAATATAATCATTTCCGATGAGATAAAAGAAAATTCCAAAGAGGCCATTGCTAAACTTGGCAAATTAGGAATAGATAAAACTGTAATGTTAACAGGTGACCGCAATGCAATCGGTGTACTTGTTGGAAAAGAACTTGGAATTAAGAAAGTATGTGCAGAATTACTTCCGGGTGATAAAGTCGATAAGTTAGAATCATTGTTAGAAGAAAACAAAGGACAGGGTGTATTAGCTTATGTTGGAGATGGAATAAATGATGCGCCTGTACTTGCAAGAGCTGATGTCGGAATAGCAATGGGTGCTTTAGGTTCAGATGCTGCAATTGAAGCAGCAGATGTAGTTCTTATGGATGATAATCCGCTTGGAATCGTTAAAGCAGTCAAAATCGCAAGAAAGACAATGCGGCTTGTTACAGAAAATATCGTGTTTGCGATTGGTATTAAAATATTAGTTTTAGTCCTTGCAGCACTTGGTATAGCTAATATGTGGGCAGCAGTATTTGCGGATGTCGGAGTCGCAGTTATTGCAATTCTAAATGCATTAAGAGCATTGAAGATGCCTAAATAAATCATAGAGAATAATATATAATTTTATAAATGAATTTAAAAGAGCAGATGGAGAAGTAACTGTAATCGTTACCATCTGTTCTTTTTATATTATAGAGTTTGAATAGAAAATAAAAACAAATCAATTCAAAATGAACTCATGTATAAAAATGAACTTAAATACAGAAAAAGTTCATTTTTATTTGCGAAAAAGTAAAATTAAAATTGAACTTTTATGAATATTATGATATTATATAGCAAATGAACAAATAACAGTTTAGCAGAAATGGAGATAGTGAGAAAAATAATACCGATGCGATTATTTTTCTCACAGCTATTTGCTTTAGAGCGAAAGCAAATAGACTTTATGGTAAGTCAGAAATCGCATCCGCGAATTTCTGACTGCCTCTTCGCAACAAGTCGCTCAGAAATGGAGAATAGTGTATATGGATAGTTCAACTTTTTCACAGAGAATGAAAAGTGCTATGGATAGTAAAGGTTATAAACAGGTAGACCTGCTTAAACGAGCGGAAGAGGCGGGTATTAAACTTGGAAAGAGTCAGGTTAGTCAATATGTAAGTGGCGATGCAGTTCCAAGGAAAAATATAGGTGAATTTATTGCAAATGCACTTGATGTAGATTTAGATTGGCTATATGGAACAGATAATGCGACAAAACCAATGCAGAACAAAAAGGTAACAGATAAAAACAATAACAATATTAAGAAAAATGAATCAGGAGATGTTAATATGAGAACTTTTAATAAATCATCAAAATTAGATAATGTTTTATATGATGTAAGAGGACCGGTTGTAGAAGAGGCTAATAAGATGGAAGCAATGGGAACCAGAGTGTTGAAGTTAAATATAGGTAATCCTGCTCCATTTGATTTCAGAACTCCGGACGAAGTTATATATGATATGTCATCACAATTAACTGAGTGTGAGGGATATTCAATGTCTAAAGGTTTATTTTCAGCAAGAAAAGCCATTATGCAGTATTCTCAGATTAAGAATATTCCTAATGTATCTATTGATGACATTTATACGGGAAATGGTGTTAGTGAATTAATTAATCTTAGTATGTCAGCGCTTTTAAATGAGGGTGATGAAGTGTTAGTTCCATCGCCGGATTATCCACTTTGGACTGCCTGTGTAACTTTAGCAGGAGGAAAGGCTGTACATTATATCTGCGATGAACAGTCAGAATGGTATCCTGATATTAATGATATTAAGAGCAAAGTTAATGCTAACACAAAGGCTATTGTAATAATTAATCCAAACAATCCTACAGGAGCACTTTATCCTAAGGAAGTTCTTGAGGAGATTGTAGAAGTTGCAAGACAGAATCAGCTTATTATCTTCTCAGATGAAATATATGACCGTTTAGTAATGGACGATGAAGAACACGTATCAATTGCAAGCCTTGCACCAGATTTATTCTGTGTTACATTTAGCGGACTTTCAAAATCTCATATGATTGCAGGCTTTAGAATCGGCTGGATGGTTCTTAGCGGAAATAAGGCAATCGCAAAGGATTATATAGAGGGAATAAATATGCTTTCTAATATGAGACTTTGTTCAAATGTTCCTGCCCAGTCTATTGTACAGACAGCTTTATGGGGACATCAGAGCGTTAAAGAATACATTGTGCCGGGTGGACGAATCTATGAACAGAGAGAATATATTTACAAGGCATTGAATGATATACCTGGTATCAGTGCAGTAAAACCAAAAGCAGCATTTTATATTTTCCCTAAAATAGATGCTAAGAAGTTTAACATTGTAAATGATGAGAAGTTTGCTTTAGATTTATTAAGAGAAAAGAAGATTCTTATTATTCATGGCGGCGGCTTTAACTGGAAAGAGCCAGACCATTTCAGAGTTGTATATCTTCCAAGAATCGAAATATTAAAAGATGCAATGGAAAACCTTGAAGATTTCCTTAAATACTATAGGCAGTAAAATACTTTTGACACCCTGAAATATAAGGAAAACAGCAGATGTAAAAGAACTTTGATAGACAATTATATCGAATTTGATTAAGGTAATCGTGAAAGGAGGAAGTGATATGGAGCTTGGAAGCCAGATTAAAAAATATCGTAAAGAGCTATCGTTATCACAAGATGATTTAGCTCAAAAAGTCTACGTTTCAAGACAGACGATATCGAATTGGGAAAATGATAAAAGCTATCCTGATGTTAACAGTCTGATTCTCTTAAGTGAAGCATTTCATACCTCTATTGATAATTTAATCAAAGGAGATGTTGAAATTATGAAACAGGAAGTAAAAAGTGAGGACAGAAAGAAATTCGAGAAGCTGGGGCAGATATATAGTGTTCTTTTTATAATTGCCATAATAACACCTATTCCTCTGACTCATTTTCTTAGTTATTTCGGGATTGCAATCTGGGCAGCAATAATGGCAGTAACATTATATGTTGCGATTATGGTTGAAAAGAAGAAAAAGCAGTTTGATATTCAGACTTACAGAGAGATTATAGCTTTTACCGAGGGAGAGGGGCTAGATGAGATTGCCAAAGCAAGAGAAGAGGGAAAAAGGATATATCAGAAAATTCTGCTTGCATTTGCAGCAGGAATTATTACTCTTGTTATTGCAATAGTATTTGCTAAATTGTTAGGGTAAGGTATTAGTGTGAAAAATAATGTTGATGTGATTATTTTTCACACAGCTATTTGTTTCTAAGCGAAAGCAAATAGCTTTTATGGCAGATGAGAAATCGCCTACGCGAATTTCTCATCGCCTCTTCGCATCAAGTTGCTCAGAAATGAGGATTATTACGTAATAGATATTAAAAAGTCAAAGCAATTTTATCACAACTTATTTAGAAATAAATACAAAATGGAGGATTAAAATATATGAACGAAGTAATTAAGGCAATGGAAGAACGTCGTAGTATCCGTAAATTTAAACCTGATATGCCATCTAAGGAAGATATAAACCAGATTATTGAAGCTGGTCTGTATGCCGCAAATGGTAAAGGTAAACAGTCAACTATTACTATTGCAGTAACTAATAAAGAATTAAGAGATAAAATATCAGCAGTAAATTCTAAAATTGGCGGCTGGCAGGAAGATTTTGACCCATTTTATGGTGCACCTGTTATATTAATTGTTTTAGCAGATAAGAACTGGCCAACAGGCATTTATGATGGAAGTCTTGTAATGGGAAATATGATGCTTGCGGCTCATTCACTTAATCTTGGAAGTATCTGGATTCACAGAGCAAAAGAAGAATTTGAACTTCCTGAATACAAGGAATTATTAAAAGAACTTGGAATCGAGGGAGAATGGACAGGAATTGGACATTGTGCCGTTGGTTATATTGATGGTGAGATACCTAAGGCTGCTGCAAGAAAAGATGGCAGAGTATACTGGGTTGAATAGAAAGCTGACTTGAAAATATATAGAATAAAAACAAGGCTATATCTTAGTATCTCCTAAGATATAGCCTTATTTTAAATAACTACTTAAACTGGTTAGTTGTTGGGTCATAAGAATAATTAATGGATCTTAATCTTCCGACAACGTCATTAATGTCTATGTTGTTTGCAACGCAAAACTCTGTAAGGTCTGAATAATTATCTCTTAGCTGTGTGTTAACATAACTTAAAAGCATAACAGGGTCTTTAGGTAAATTATTAATCTGCATTTTGAATCTCCATTTCTAATTTCCAAAGGAAATATTTTCTAATAAATAAGTATAACCTATTATATTAATATTAGTCAATAAATATAAACATAACTTGTCAAAATTATATTACCAATCTGTTAAATTTATAGAGCATCTTGTTAAACAGCTAATTTCAAGGTATACTATATAGTATGATGATAAATTCAAAAGATGACATATGAATGATTTAGTAAGGTACGAAACCTTGAAATCATTTGTTAGTAAGGACATTTATGATATATCCTTTTGATTTAACATCATTAAAAATTATATATAAGCGAAGAATGGAGAAATTATGAAGAAAATAGCAAGTTTTACCATTAATCATTTAAAATTAGAACCGGGAATATATGTATCAAGAAGAGATTACATAGGAAGTGAAGTCGCTACAACATTTGACATAAGAATGACAAGACCTAATTATGAGCCGGTTATGAATACAGCAGAAGTTCATACATTAGAGCATTTAGGTGCTACATTTTTAAGAAATCACGAGAAATATAGTGATAAAGTAATTTATTTTGGACCAATGGGCTGCAGAACAGGTTTTTATCTTATTCTTGCAGGTAATTTAGAATCAAAGGATATCGTAGACCTTGTAACAGAAATGTATGAGTTTATGAGTGAATTTGAGGGAGATGTACCGGGTGCATCAGCAAGAGATTGTGGAAATTATCTCGATATGAATTTACCTATGGCTAAATATGTAGCTAAGAGATTCTTAGATAATACACTTAGAAATATTGATGAGAAACATTTAGTATATCCTGAATAAACAAGATGGAGGAATTTATGAGTAAATATAAAGTTATCGGAATTATAGGAGCAATGGACGAGGAAGTTAGTAAGATTAAGGAGAAATTATCAGACGTTACGATTAAAAGAATTGCTTCAATGGACTTCTATGAGGGTAAATTACAAGATTTAGATGTTGTAGTTGTACGTTCAGGAATAGGTAAAGTAAATGCAGGAATATGTGCGCAGATTTTAGCAGACATTTATAAGGTTTCAGCAATAATTAATACAGGAATTGCAGGCTCTTTAAATGCAGAGATTAACATTGGAGATATAGTATTATCAGAAGATGCATTGCAGCACGATATGGATACATCGGCATTTGGCGATCCTATCGGTGTAATTCCAAGAATGGATTGTTCAACATTTAAGGCAGATGCAGACCTCATTAAGATAGCAGAGGAATCGTGCAAGGAAGTTCTTGACGGAATAAATGTATTCACAGGAAGAGTATTAAGCGGAGACCAGTTCATATCAGGTAAAGAGAAGAAAGATTGGCTTGTCGATAATTTTGCCGGATATTGTACAGAGATGGAGGGCGCTGCAATTGCACAGGCTGCAT
The DNA here is from genome assembly GCA_900314555.1 of uncultured Eubacteriales bacterium. Taxonomy (GTDB): domain Bacteria; phylum Bacillota; class Clostridia; order Lachnospirales; family Lachnospiraceae; genus Bovifimicola. The sequence continues at coordinate 18,923 of OMVQ01000006.1, forward strand.
ATCTTAACAACATTCCATTTCTTATTATAAGAGCAATATCGGATAAAGCAGATGACAGTGCGCATATGGATTATCCGACATTTGAAGCAATGGCAATTGAGAATTCAGTTAAATTATTAACGGCTATGGTTAGCAGAATCAGTAAACAGCAATAGATTAATTAACTTTAATGAATTCATCGACAGTAACGAATTCGTATCCCTCTGCTTTCAAGGCATCAATGATTTGAAATGCGGCTTCAACAGAGGTATCAAATATATCATGTAATAGAATAATGTCACCACTTTTGGCACGTTTTAATACATGTTTAACAACAGAATCAGTATTAAGAACACTCCAGTCCCTTGGGTCAACTGTCCATAATACGGGAGTGAGATTAGTTTCACGTTTTAAGGCATCTGAATACATACCATAAGGTGGTCTGATATATTTAGGAGAGACACCGGCATAGGTAGTTATGAGTTCAGATGTCTTATTTATTTCTGTAATGGCTTTTTCTTCTGATATACAGGTCAATTGCACATGTGAGTATGTATGATTTCCAATCAGGTGACCATCCTCAGCCATTCTTTTAATCACATCGGGATTATTTGAAACATTTTCGCCGATTACGAAAAATGTTGCTTTAACATTTCTTTCCTTTAATCCATCAAGTAATTTAAGTGTATATTTTGGGTGAGGTCCGTCATCAAATGTGATGGCGATTTTTTTGACTTCATCTGTGTTATCCGTTTGTGAAGTATCAGATGAAGAACTATCTGAATTTGAATTATCAGAAGAATTACTGCTTTTTGAATTATCATTCGTGGAACTATTATTTGTAGAATTATCAGAAGTTGAAGTATCAGCTTTAGATGATTTACTATCAGAATTATTTGTATGCTTGTTACTGGAATTACTTTTAATCCTGGAAATATTTGTCTGTATAGTGTTGCTTATGGAAATCTGATATATAAATATTGCAGATAATAAAGTTAGAAGAAGTATTAAACTTAAATAAATATTACGTTTTTCCACACTAATCCCCATTCCGCAGGCACAAAGTGCCGGAGAAATCGCAAGTCAAATATAAGATTTGGCTCTGCGATAGATGCTAAATGTGGCACTTGCGACACATTTAGCTGTGTGAAAAATCAGATATCAATCTGTATTTTTCACACTAATCCCCATTTTTGAGCGACTTTTTTATAATTATATGCTGTATAAAAATATTAATGACGTACACAATATGTATTATCTAATTTCTTTGAAATGTGGTGAGTATGATAAAATATATTAAGATTACGGTAGCAGCTATAATGTATGCGGTAGGGGTAAGTCTGTTTCTTGATGCGAATAACCTTGTTCCGGGAGGAGTTTCAGGAACAGCCATAATTCTAAACAGACTTACAGGTGTAGAAATAGGTACATTGGTATTTATGATAAATATTCCGTTATTACTTATAAGTATCTGGAAATTTGGAATAAGATTTCTGATTACGACAATATATGTGATAGTTGTATCTTCAATATTTATGAATATTTTTTCGCTATATGGTGGAATAACAGACGACCTTTTAATGGCGGCACTCGCAGGTGGCGGACTTGTAGCACTAAGCATTGGAATAATATTTAAAGAGGGTGCTACGACAGGTGGTGCAGATATTGTAGTCAGGTTAGTTAAAATAAGGCATCCACATATTAAAACAGGAAGAATATTTCTGACGGTAGATGGAATCGTTGTAATTGCATATGTGCTGATATTTGGAAATATTAATGCAGGACTTTATTCAGCACTTACAGTAATTATAACTTCAACAGTTTTGGACTTCGTATTATATGGTAAAGATGAAGCAAAGCTTTTATATATCATCTCTAAGTCTGAGAAAAGTGAAAATGAACTGGTGGAAAGACTATTAGGTGAATTAGAGGTAGGAGTGACATATCTGAAAGGATATGGTGCATATAAGAATAAGGAGAAACGTGTGATAATGTGTGCAATAAGAAAGCCGCAATTACCTAAAGCAAAGGAGATTGTAAATGAGACAGATAGTGAAGCATTTATGATAATTACTTCTGCAAATGAGATTATAGGAGAGGGATATAAAAGTCACAATACGATAATATAAGTAGAATAGAAATATCCGTCTATGACACACACTTGATTTATGACGTATCGTGTGCAAGTTAATGCCGTCAGATGCAAAAGGTCGGTGCAGTAAATCACCGTTCAAGCGAAGCGCGTTTGATTAGCTGCACCGTAATAACCTTTGCAGATGACGGCATTTACTTGCACTAGATAAAGGAATTATGAAAGCGTGTGTCATAGACGGACATCTCGCCTAAGTGTATGTTTAAGTTATTTATTCTCAGAATTATTCTTCACAAAGAAAATTATATAAATTACATAGAATGAAATAACTGAAATTATATCAAAGAATGATACAAGAGCATATTTTGTTTCAGCAACTGTGAAGAATGAGAATATAACCTGATTAAAGGAATATAAGAAGCTGAATACATTGCTTATTATTATGTATGAAACAGGGATAATGAAAAATACCTTTTTACTACCCATTTTATATAAGCCATATGCCATTGAAATTAATAATCCGATAAATAAAATTGAGTTAATGAAACTTGTGAAATATGAATATCTTGAAGTTTCATAAGCATCTCCGATATCTACTAAAGATTTAATTCCTGATAATAAGTTTACAAGGGCGATTACACCCAGAGGAATAAAGAATAATAGATGGTTAAATTTAATATTTAACATATTAAGAATTATTAATGCAAGCAGACCACCAAATGCGATTAATGAGAATATTTCTATGACATAATCCCATGCTTCACGCTCGACAACTATATACATAATAATTGTGAGAAATGCAAATAACACTGATACGATTCCAAGAATTAATGAAATCAATGTACTTTTGTTTTGTTTCATTTTAAAGACCTCCATATATTTATAATATTTTTATAAAACATCGTAGTCAGTATAGCAAAGAATATTTCTAAAGTAAATGAAAATATATAAGCTATGGTTTGTAACATATTTCATATTTAATGAAGTATAATTTTTAATCAGATAAATGATAATATGTATTCAACAGTCAAAATTCTAAAACTTACAGCCTTGACAAATCAGAAGAATATTGATATTCTGTTAATGAACAACGGCGTTCTCTTCAAGGGAGGAGAGCGCCTTTTTCTATAATAAAATAAATACAATATAATTAAGGTATATTAATATATTAGGATATTAAGATATTAAATACTGAAATTAAGTTTAAACGGATTGTTTGTGATTGTTTCGTGCGAAGAACTTACACAATCCTGATGAAATATGAAGTACATAGTGAAAACATTTTATGTATAAATGGAGGAAAAGTGCGATGAAGTATACTAAACAGGAAATAATGAATATGATTGAAGAGGAAGATGTGGAATTCATCCGACTTCAGTTCACAGATATGTTTGGAACAATGAAGAATGTTGCCATTACAGTGAGCCAGTTAGAAAAGGCATTGAATAATCAATGTATGTTTGACGGTTCATCTATTGAGGGTTTTGCAAGAATTGAGGAATCAGATATGTACTTATATCCTGACCTTGATACATTTACAATATTTCCATGGAGACCACAGCAGGGCAAGGTTGCAAGATTTATCTGTGATATATACAGACCTGACGGAACACCATTTGAGGGAGACCCAAGATATGTTCTTAAGAAAGTCTTAAAAGAAGCAGAAGATATGGGTTATACATTCGATGTAGGACCTGAATGTGAATTCTTCTTATTCCATACAGATGATAATGGTAATCCTACAACCTTGTCGCATGAGAAGGCAGGATATTTTGATTTAGGACCTGTTGATTTAGGCGAGAATGCAAGACGTGATATGGTTCTTAACCTTGAATCAATGGGATTTGAAATAGAAGCATCTCATCATGAAGTTGCACCTGCACAGCATGAGATAGATTTTAAATATGATAATGCGTTAGTTACTGCTGACAATATTATGACATTTAAACTTACAATTAAGTCAATCGCTAAAAGACATGGTTTACATGCAACATTTATGCCAAAGCCAAAGTCAGGAATAAATGGTTCAGGAATGCATATAAATATGTCGCTTAATAAAGATGGTAAGAATATATTTAATGATCCAAATGATGAGAGAGGATTAAGTAAAGAAGCATATAGCTTTATAGCAGGAATTATGAAGCATATAAAGGGAATGACAGTTCTTACTAATCCACTTGTTAATTCATATAAGAGACTTGTCCCTGGATATGAAGCACCTGTTTATATTGCATGGTCAACTACTAACAGAAGTCCTTTGATAAGAATTCCTGCACCAAGAGGCGAGGGAACAAGAATAGAACTCAGGTGTCCTGATCCAACAGCTAACCCATATATGGTATTAGCTGTATGTTTAGCAGCAGGACTTGATGGAATTAAGAATAATTTAACACCACCTGCAAGTGTTGATAAGAATATATTTGAGATGTCATTGGCTGAGAAAGAGGAGGACGGAATAGAACATCTTCCTGAAAACCTCTGTGATGCCATTGAGAAATTTGAAAATGACGAATTTGTACAGAATGTGTTAGGCAAACATATTTCAACAAATTATATAAATGCGAAGAAGAAAGAGTGGCAGGCATACAGAACCCAGGTTACAGAATGGGAAATCGAAGAATATCTGCATAAGTTCTAAAGTGCAATATTTCTAAAGTGAATACCAAACTGAAACTGGAGGTGAAAGCGTGATAGATATATTGGTAGTTTTTCCGAAACTCACTGATGGTCAGGGCATTAGAAATCTGTTAGTCAGAAACGGCTATAAGGTTTCGGCTGTATGTACTTCTGGTTCGCAAGCGATGTCTTTTATGGATAATATAGACTATGGGATTATAGTATGTGGTTACAAATTTAATGATATGGTTTATACGGAATTATATCAGGAATTAGGATCTACTTTCCAAATGCTATTAGTTGCTTCAAGAACCAAATTAGAAGAGGGAATTCCTGACGGTGTCGTAAGTGTGGAAATGCCTCTTAAATCATATGATTTACTTAATACTTTAGAAATGATGGCACAGGCACTAGAGAGAATCAAGAAAAAAGGAAAGCAAAAGCCTAAAGAGAGAAATGTGGCACAGAAAGCCATTATAGAAGAAGCTAAGAAAGTATTAATGATGAATAGAAATATGACTGAGGAAGAAGCACACAGGTACATACAGAAGAATAGTATGGATAGTGGTACAAATATGGTAGAAACAGCACAAATGGTATTGCAGATTATGCATTAACATAAAGAATTGGAATGGAGGATTAAAATGTTTAAAATTAATGATAACTATTTAAAATTACCGGGAAGCTATTTATTTTCAACAGTAGGCAGAAAGTCAAGAGAGTTCAAAGCAGCACACCCTGATAAGAAAGTCATAAGTCTTGGTATCGGTGATGTTACACTTCCACTTGCTCCTGTTGTAATCGATGCATTACACAGTGCAGTAGATGAGATGGGTAAGGCAGAAACTTTTAAAGGATATGCACCTGACCTTGGATACGAATTCTTAAGACAGGCTATAGTCGATAATGACTATAAGGCAAGAGGCGTAGACATTGCTGTAGATGAAATATTTGTAAGTGATGGCGCAAAGAGTGATTCAGGAAATATCGGAGATATATTCTCAGTTGATAATAAAATAGCAGTTTGTGACCCTGTATATCCTGTATATGTAGATACAAATGCAATGGCAGGAAGAACCGGTGATTACATCGAAGCAGAACAGAAATGGAGTAATGTAATCTATATGCCTTGTACGGCAGAGACAGGTTTTGCTCCTGAATTACCAAGTGAAGAACCTGACATTATCTACCTTTGTTTCCCTAATAATCCTACAGGTGCAACAATCACTAAGGATAAACTTCAGAAATGGGTTGATTACGCATTAAAGATTGGTGCTGTTATTATCTATGATGCAGCATATGAAGCATATATTTCCGAGGAAAATGTTCCACATACAATTTATGAATGTGATGGTGCTAAAGCATGTGCAATCGAACTTAGAAGTTTCTCTAAGAATGCAGGTTTCACAGGAACAAGACTTGGATTTACTGTTATTCCTAAAGAACTTAAGAGCAATGGTGTTACATTACATAGCCTCTGGGCAAGACGTCATGGAACAAAATTCAACGGAGCACCATATATTATCCAGAGAGCAGGAGAGGCTGTATATAGTCCAGAGGGCAAGAAACAGACAGGCGAACAGGTTGCTTACTATATGAATAATGCAAAGATTATACGTGAGGGACTTGCAGAGGCAGGATATTCAGTTTCAGGTGGTATTAACGCACCATATATCTGGTTAAAGACACCGGGCAATATGACTTCATGGGAATTCTTTGATATGTTATTAGAGAAAGCTAATGTTGTAGGTACACCGGGTTCAGGCTTCGGACCAAGCGGTGAGGGTTACTTCAGACTTACAGCATTTGGCAGCTATGAGAATACATTAGAAGCATTAGACAGAATTAAGAAAATGTAAAAATAAATTTTATTTAATGAAAAATTTACAATAATTTAGCATTTGCAATAAACTCCTAAAAATGAGCTGATTTCACAGTAAATCGGCTCTTTTTTCGTGTTATGGGGTAAGGGGTGGTGCGTTGACATTGGCTATAATGAATGTTAATATTTGAAGCAAATGCAAAAGAAATTATATATTTTACAGAATAATGTAATAAGTATATGAAAATAAATATATGAAAGGCAAGAACAAGTTATGAATGGATTGACTAGAGAGCAGGTAGAAGAAAAGATTGAACAAGGCCTGGTAAATCGTGCTGTAGATTCGGGTGCGAAAACTAATAAGCAGATTATAATGGATAACCTTTTTACATATTTCAATGTTATATTTATGATTTTGTCTGTGTTAGTGTGTGTGGCAGGCTCATTTAGGAGTCTTACATTTCTTCCGGTTGTAGTGGGTAATACACTCATAGGTATTATTCAGGAAATCAGGGCAAGAAACGTATTAGAGAAGATGAATCTGTTAAATGCTTCGCATACGACGGCGATAAGAGATGGTAAAGAAGTAAAGGTAGCTTCAGAAGAGTTAGTTCAGGGAGATTTAGTAATATTTCGTGCAGGTGACCAGATTCCTGCTGATGCAGTAGTTATCGAAGGCTGTGTGCAGGCAAATGAGTCATTGCTTACAGGTGAATCAGACGAGATAGAGAAGAATAAAGGCGACAAATTAATGTCAGGAAGCTTTGTTATATCAGGTGAATGTTATGCTGAACTTGAGAAAGTCGGAGAAGAATCTTATATTTCAAAGCTTACTTTAGAAGCTAAAAAGGGCAAGAAGAACGAACAGTCAGAAATGATTAAATCAATTAATAAATTGATTATGTGGGTTGGTATTGCAATTATTCCAATAGGTATAGTGCTATATTACCAGGCATATTTTGTGAATGGTGAAAGCTTTTCGGCAAGTATAGTATCAATGGTGGCAGCAGTAATCGGTATGATTCCTGAGGGCTTATATTTACTTACTACAATTGCGCTAGCCATGAGTACCGTAAGACTTGCTAAGGAGAAAGTATTACTCCACAATATGAAGAGTATTGAGACTTTAGCAAGAGTAGATGTTCTATGCGTGGATAAAACAGGTACAATTACGGAAAATAAGATGGAAGTCCATGGCATTGAAGCTATAAATGAGATGTTTGGCAAGGAAGAAACAGCCATCGAAATAATATCAGATTTCGTAGAAAATATGACTGCCGATAACATTACAATGGCGGCAATGAAAGAATATTTTAAGAATACAACTAATCGTAAAGCATTAAGCTATACATCATTTTCATCGGAATTCAAGTATTCAAGTGTTACATATGCTGATGAAGTATTTGTTCTTGGTGCGCCTGAAATGGTACTTCGTGAAGATTATGAAACTTACAGAGAGCTTATAGAAAGCTATTCTAAAAAAGGTTTAAGAACATTAGTATTTGGTAAATACTATGGTGAAATTGATGGCAAAGCATTAACAGAAGAGGTAGTTCCATATGCACTTGTATTTCTTTCTAATAAGATAAGAGAGCAGGCTAAGGAAACATTTGAATATTTCAAACAGCAAAATGTACAGATAAAGGTTATCTCAGGTGATAACCCGGGAACAGTATCAGAGATTGCTAAAGAAGCAGGAATTGATGGTGCAGAGAAATATATTGATGCAAGAGAGTTAAAGGACGATATGGACTTTGCAAATGCGGTTAACGAATATAATGTATTTGGTCGTGTAACACCAAAACAGAAGCAGCAGCTTGTACATGCATTGCAGAATAAAGGTCATACGGTTGCAATGACCGGTGATGGTGTAAATGATATCTTAGCAATGAAAGATGCGGATTGCAGTATAGCAATGGCATCGGGAAGTGAAGCAGCGGCACAGTCAGCACAGGTTGTATTATTAGAGTCAGATTTCTCTAAGATGCCATCGGTAGTATTAGAGGGAAGAAGAGTCGTAAATAATGTACAGCGTTCGGCAAGCTTATTCCTTGTTAAGAATATATTCTCATTTCTGATGTCTATATTCTCAGCGGTATTTATGATTACTTATCCATTAGAGCCATCGCAGATTTCACTTATAAGTATGTTTAACATTGGTTTCCCTGCGTTCTTACTTGCAATGGAGGCTAATAAGAAACGTATAGAGGGTAAATTCTTAAAGAATGTGTTCATAAAAGCATTGCCGGCAGGACTTACAGACTTCTTTGCAGTAGCAGCACTTGTTGTCTGTGGTAAAGTATTCAAGCTTCCATCAGCAGATATCGCAACAGCGGCAACAATGTTATTAGCAATTGTCGGCTTTATGATTCTAAGTAAGATAAGTGTTCCGTTAAACAGATATAGAACAGCAGTAATAGCCGGTAATATAGTAGGCTTGTTATTATGTGGTATCTTCCTTGGAGATATATTTGCATTAAACGGAATGTCTAAGATTTGTATACTTTTATTCGTGGTATTTTCATTTGCATCTGAATCAGTATTCAGATTACTTTATGGAATAGCTGAGAAAATCAGTGAGAAGCTTAAGACAAGAGTTAAGAAATAGTCATAAAAATTTGTAATAGTTTTCATAAAATATGGATAATTTTAGATATATGTGCTAAAATAATAATCTGGTATGTATACTAAATGGAGGTTTAGTTATGAATAGTAGTGATATTAAGAAGAGATTGAAAACCTTACAAAAAGAAAGTGAAGATAAAAAGCACGAGAGAAAAGTGTTAGCGACAGATTATGAGAAACAGGTCGAGATAGTTAAAAAGAGTGGAATGGTTGCAGCCATATCATTTCTGTTTCATTATGTAGTCCTCGTATCGATGATGCATAATACGAAGCACGTAACTATAGCAGGAATGGGAAGATTTCTAAGTCCCTTTGTAATGATAGTATTTATAGGAAGCTTTGTGCTGTTTCTGGTTAAAGGCTTTGACTTGTTTGTCAATTCAGATACTAAGTATTCTAAACCACTTGCGGACAAGCTTAAGATTAATAATCCGGTAGCCGCAGAGCTTAGAAGAATGAATGATACAATCACAATGCTTGACGTAGAGATTGATAAATTAGAAAATGAACTCTATGAAAGTGGAGAATCATTTGATACAGATGAAGAAGAAAAGATTACCGACATTAAGATGACAGCCGGTAAGAAAGAAAAGAACAGAGTTGTTAAGCGAATCGTATTAGAGATACCAAAGCCTGACACTAAAAGCAATGTTTCAAATGAAATTGCAGACTATGATGTAAGCGAAGTTAAGAGTGAAGTACAGAATAATATCGCAGACTACGAAGTAAATGAAGTTAAACATAGTATTTCAGATGATATTATGAAAGAAAGCAATACCAAGAATAAGACAAGCGTTACATCTGATAAGAATAAAGCTAAATCTAAGAAGAATGATATAGATGATTTATTTAGTGGATTAGATGAACTTGCATTAGATGATGACGAAGATGATTTCGAGAGCAGCAGCGAAATGTGGGAAAAAGATGCTATGAGAAGATTTAGCAGATATTAAAAGTGATGAAAGCTAGTGTCATAGATGGACATTCCGCTTTTAGGTATTCGGGCAACTTCATAAATAATTAAAATTGCTAAAAAATAGTGCTTGACAATCAATACTTTTTGATTTATATTCGAGGAAGAGCAAAGGCGTTCTGATTTATTCAGAATGCCTTTTTTTATTTTATATCGAAAATTTCTCCGTATTTTCCATATAAAACAATACGAATGCTCCATAATAAATATATAAATACTGTGAAAGAGACTGGAACAAATGGAACTTGACAGGAATATGATGCCACCGACTGAGAGCATTATTCAATGGAACGTTGAACTGGAACACTCTGGAGTAGATTTACTGAACAATGCAGTAGGTAAATACGTTTACACGCGTTAAGTGTTATGAGAGTAAGAAAGATAACTTTCTTGAACGTGGGTGGTACCGCGGATTGTGATAATTCGTCCCCGGAATATTTAATTATATTCCGGGGTTTTTCTATGTTCTGATAAATGATTAGAAGATATCAGGATATATAAAGATATACAAAATATATAAATATATCTATATTTAACCCGGAATTATATGTATAAGAAAATTTAGTGAACTAAGTGAAAGAAAGGAAAGTGGTCAGTATGAAAGAAACAGGCATTTACAGAGATGTGACATTGAACAATGTGAAAGAAGATGACATTGGTAAAGAGATAAGAATTGCAGGCTGGGTAGAGAATATCCGAGACCATGGTGGTGTATCGTTTATAGATTTGAGAGATATGTATGGTGTAGTACAGGTGGTACTTAGAAATACAGATTTATTACATGGCATTGTGAAAGAAGATTGTGTATCTATTGAGGGACTTGTGGAAAAAAGAGATGAAGAGACATATAACCCAAAGATTCCATCAGGTACAATTGAGGTAGAGGCTCATTCGATTGATATACTTGGTAAGGTATATGCACAGCTTCCATTTGAGATACAGACTTCTAAAGAAACAAGGGAAGATTTAAGATTAAAATACAGATATCTTGACTTAAGAAACCAGAAAGTCAAAGATAATATGATTTTCCGTTCAAATGTCATAAGATTCTTAAGAGATAAGATGACAGAAATGGGCTTTTTAGAGATACAGACACCTATTTTATGTGCTTCATCTCCAGAGGGTGCAAGAGATTATATTGTTCCATCCAGAAAATATAAAGGTAAATTTTATGCATTACCACAAGCACCACAGCAGTATAAACAGCTTTTGATGGTGTCAGGTTTTGATAAATATTTCCAGATTGCACCATGTTTCAGAGATGAAGATGCAAGAGCAGACCGTTCACCGGGAGAATTCTATCAGTTAGACTTCGAGATGAGTTTTGCTACTCAGGAAGATGTATTCAAAGTAGGTGAAGAAGTTTTAACAGCTACATTTGAGAAATTTGCACCAAAAGGCTACGAGGTTACTAAAGCACCATATCCTATAATCAGCTATAAACAGGCTATGTTAGAATTCGGTACTGATAAACCGGATCTTCGTAACCCATTAAGAATAATAGATGTAACAGAATTCTTCCAGAGATGTACATTCAAGCCATTTCATAAAAAGACAGTAAGAGCAATTAAGGTTCATGCAGATATGTCTAAAGGCTTTCATGAAAAATTACTCAAATTCGCAACATCAATAGGAATGGGCGGACTTGGATATCTTGAAGTAGAAGAAGATTTATCTTATAAAGGTCCTATTGATAAATTCATTCCTGATGAGATGAAAAAAGAATTATTAGATTATGCCGGATTAGAAGCAGGAGATACAATTTTCTTTATAGCAGACAGAGAAGCAAGAGCTAATCTGTATGCAGGACAGATTAGAACAGAATTAGGCGAAAAACTTGATTTAATAGAGAAAAATGCATATCGTTTCTGCTATATAAATGATTTCCCTATGTTTGAATATGATGAAGAAGAGAAGAAAATCGGCTTTACACATAACCCATTTTCAATGCCACAGGGAGGACTTGAAGCATTAAATACGAAAGACCCACTTGACATTTTAGCATATCAGTATGATATTGTATGTAATGGTGTAGAATTATCATCTGGTGCAGTAAGAAATCATGATATGCAGATAATGGTTAAAGCATTTGAAATAGCAGGATATAATGAAGAAGTTCTTAAGAGCAAATTCGGAGCTTTATATAATGCATTCCAGTTCGGAGCACCACCACATGCAGGAATGGCCCCTGGTGTTGACCGAATGATTATGCTTCTTAGAAATGAAGAGAATATAAGAGAGATTATTCCATTCCCAATGAGTGGAACTGCACAGGATCTGATGTGTGGCGCACCAAATGAGGTAACAGAACAGCAGTTAAGAGAAGTTCATATTAAAGTAAGAGATTAGAAGTGGAGGTTAGTGTGAAAAATCGAATTGATATGTCGATTTTTCACACAGCTACTTTGCGCAGCAGGTGTCGCAAAGTAGCACTATCGCAGAGCAAAATTTGAAATTTTGCTCGCGATTCCTTCGACGTAAACGTCTGCGGAATGGAGGTTAATATGGCAAACGTAATTTCAGACGAAACGATTGATTATGTTGGTATTCTTGCTAAGTTAGAACTTAGTGGAGAAGAAAAAGAACAGGCTAAGAAAGATATGGCTAATATGCTTGATTATATTGATAAATTAAATGAGTTAGATACAGAGGGTGTAGAACCTATGAGCCATGTATTTCCGGTTAATAACGTATTTCGTGAAGATGTGGTTACGAATGGAGATGACAGAGAGAATATACTTAAGAATGCTCCTGAGGAAAAAGATGGAATGTTTAATGTACCAAAAACATTTGAGTAAATTAATCGGAAGTGAGGCTTAGTGTAGAGATGAGTATTTTAGATTATACTGCAACAGAGCTTGCAGAGAAAATTAAGAATAAAGAAGTAACGGTTTTAGAAGCTGCTAAAGCTGTATTAGAACAGATTGATAAGAAAGAAGATATTTATCATTGTTATATCACTATTGATAAAGAAAAAGTCTTAAAACAGGCAGAAGATGTACAGGCTAAGATTGATTCCGGTGAATTAGACGGTCCGCTTGCCGGAGTACCTGTAGCCATAAAGGATAATATGTGTACAAAGGATATGCTTACGACATGTGCATCAAAGATTCTTAATAATTTCGTTCCAACATTTTCAGCAGAAGCGGTGGAGAAATTAGAGAAAGCCGGAGCCGTAATAATCGGTAAAACGAATATGGATGAATTCGCAATGGGTTCAACAACGGAGACATCAGCATATGGAGTTACTAAGAACCCATGGAATCCTGAATATGTACCGGGAGGTTCATCAGGTGGTTCAGCAGCCGCAGTAGCTGCGAAAGAGTGCTTCTATGCATTAGGTTCAGATACAGGCGGTTCAATAAGACAGCCAGCAGGATATTGTGGTGTGGTAGGAATGAAGCCTACTTATTCTACGGTATCACGTTATGGTCTGATTGCATATGGTTCATCATTAGACCAGATTGGACCTTTATGTAAAGATGTAACAGACTGTGCAACAATACTTGAAGTTATATCAGGACATGACACTAAAGATTCAACATCTATACAGCGTGATGATACAGATTTCACATCAGCATTAGTTAATGATGTAAAAGGTATGAGAATCGGTATTCCAAGAGATTATTTCGGTGATGGTTTAGATGATGAAGTTAAGAAAGCTGTATTAGAGGCAGCTAAAGTACTTAAGAGTAAAGGTGCAATCGTAGAAGAATTTGATTTAAGTCTGGTAGAATATGCAGTACCTGCTTATTACACAATTGCAGCCGCAGAAGCCAGTTCGAACCTTGAGAGATTCGATGGAATTAAATACGGATACAGAACAGAAGAATTCACAGATTTGCATAATATGTATAAGAAAACCCGTTCAGAGGGCTTTGGAACAGAGGTTAAGAGAAGAATTATGCTCGGTTCATTCGTATTAAGTTCAGGTTACTATGATGCGTATTATCTTAAGGCATTAAGAGTTAAGGCTCTTATTAAGAAAGCATTTGATGATGCATTTGCTAAATATGATGTTATATTAGGACCGGTTGCACCAACTACAGCACCTAAATTAGGAGAAAGCCTTTCGGACCCGCTTAAAATGTATTTAGGTGATATATATACAATATCAGTCAATCTTGCAGGACTTCCGGGAATAAGCATTCCATGTGGAAAAGATTCAAAGGGATTGCCAATCGGATTACAGTTAATAGGTGACTGCTTTAAAGAGAAGAACCTTATAAGAACAGCTTATACTTATGAGCAGGCAAGAAGAAATGGAGATTAATATGAGTAAAGTATACGAAACAGTTATTGGACTTGAAGTACATGTTGAGTTAGCTACAAAGACGAAGATATTCTGTGGCTGTTCGACAGCATTTGGTGCCGAACCTAATGCACATACATGTCCGGTTTGTACAGGTATGCCGGGAAGCCTTCCGGTACTTAATAAACAGGTAGTGGAATATGCGATGTCAGTAGGTGTTGCTACTAACTGTGACATCACAAGATATTGTAAATTTGACAGAAAGAATTATTTCTATCCTGATAATCCACAGAACTACCAGATTTCACAGTTATATCTTCCTATCTGCCGAAATGGTTATGTGGAAATAGATGGCGAAAACGGAAGAAAAAAAGTAGGTATTCATGAAATTCATATGGAGGAAGATGCAGGTAAGTTAATACATGATGATTGGGAGGACTGCTCATTAGTTGACTATAACAGGTCAGGAGTTCCACTTATTGAAATAGTATCAGAACCTGATATGCGTTCGGCAGATGAGGTTGTTGCCTATCTTGAGAAGCTTAGAATGATAATCCAGTATCTTGGTGCATCTGACTGTAAGCTTAACGAGGGTTCAATGCGTGCCGATGTAAATATTTCCGTAAGAGAAATGGGTGCTAAAGAATTTGGAACACGAACAGAGATGAAGAACCTTAACTCATTTAAGGCGATTTCAAGAGCAATTGAAAATGAGAGAGCAAGACAGATTGATTTAATCGAATCAGGTGAAAAAGTTATCCAGGAGACCAGAAGATGGGACGATAACAAAGAGTATTCTTATCCAATGCGTTCTAAGGAGGATGCTAAGGATTACAGATATTTCCCTGAACCTGACCTTGTACCTATTGTAATCAGTGATGAATGGCTTAAACGTATTAAAGACAGCCAGCCGGAATTCAGGGAAGAGAAGATGGCAAGATATATTAAGGAATATGGTATTCCTGAATATGATGCCGGAATTATTACAGCCACTAAGAAACTGGCAGATATTTTCGAAGAGACAGTAAGTGCGGGTGCGAATGCCAAGAAAGTAAGTAATTACCTTATGGGCGAGACAATGAGACTTCTTAAAGAGCATGAGATGGATGCAGAAGAAATTTCGTTTTCACCGGTAAATCTTGCAAAGCTTATTAAACTTATAGATGCAGGAACAATTAACAGTTCAGTGGCAAAAGAAGTGTTCGAGAAGATATTTACTGATGATATAGATCCTGACGTATACATCGAAGAGCATGGTTTGAAAATGGACAATGATGAAGAGGGATTAAGAAAAATACTTGAAGAAATAGTGGCAAATAATCCACAGTCTGTCGAGGATTATCATAATGGTAAAGACAAGGCAATTGGCTTCTTAGTAGGTCAGGCTATGAAAGCTACTAAGGGAAAAGCTAATCCGGGAATGATAAATAAAATTCTAAAGGAATTATTGTAAGACCACTTACGGTAGATAATATGGTTATAGAATCAAAAAATCAGAAAATTTCCTGAATAAAAGGGAAAGTTTTCTGACTTTTGATTTTAATAATAAATGGTAAATACAGAGTAAAACAAGATGTCTAATTAATTGTTAGAATTATCCAAAGTTGCTTCATAATCATCAAAGATATAGTTAAGTATAGGAGCGAGTCCTATAAATTCAGCACCATAATTCTTAAGCTCATCATCACATAGGCGGCTTCTTACGATTCTTACAACCGTATATAATATAGAGTCATCATCACCTAATTTGATTTTGGCATTAAAGTAATATCCGGTAGGAAGTGTTGCAGAAGATGTGAAACCGATACCACCTTTTGAGATATCAGTAACTTCAATTGGGGCATCAATATTGGCAATCACTTCATTATCTTGATGAAATAACTTTGAGATATTAAGTTTTAAATCAACATTCATTCTTTTATAACGACGTTTTTCTTTTTCAGGCATACTATTCTCCATTCTGAGCGACTTGTTCGCGAGGAGGCGATTAGAAATTCGCGTATGCGATTTCTAATCTGCCATAAAACTAATTGTTTTCGCCCGGAAACAATTAGTTTTGGGTGAAAGAATTGGTGCATCAGCACAATTCTTTCACACTAGCTCCATTCCGCAGATGTATCTGCAAATATATCTTGGATATATTATACAAGTAATTAACTGATTATTCAAGAATTTTGCAAAGTTATACAAATAATATTCAATGTGGAAAATTAATTTGATTTTAAGTATGTCTTGTATTATAATTTACCTTGTTTAGTAAGAGTGAAATATGATTAGGCATTTAGGTTTATAAGTTAAGAGCAATAAGGTTTTAGGATATATTTATTTTGTAAAGGACAATAGAATGAAGCTGCATTTAATGTAATGTGGCATTGATTTTAAGATATATTTTATTTTTGTAAAAGCTCACAGAATAAACTTAAAGGAGTACAGACAGTATGAAGAATATACATGAAATTAGTAACTGTTGTATGTCACCGGATGCAGACGATACATTACATGAGGAATGTGGTGTATTCGGAATGTATGATTTCGATGGCAATGATGTGGCATCATCAATTTATTATGGCTTATTTGCATTACAGCACAGAGGTCAGGAGAGCTGCGGAATAGCCGTAAGTGATACAGAGGGACCAAAGGGCAAGGTAAGTGTCTATAAGGATATGGGCCTTGTAAATGAGGTGTTCCAGCCGGAGAATCTTGAGAAATTAAAAGGTAATATCGGTGTCGGACATACAAGATATTCTACAGCAGGAAGCAGTACAAGAGAAAATGCCCAGCCATTAGTACTTAATTATGTGAAAGGTATTCTTGGACTTGCACATAATGGAAATCTTATTAATGCGTTAGAACTTCGTAAGGAACTAGAGTATACCGGAGCTATTTTCCAGACTACAATAGATTCAGAAGTTATAGCATATCTTATCGCAAGAGCCAGAATTAAATGTGGTTCTGTTGAGGAAGCTGTCAAAGAGACTGTTAAGAAGATAAAAGGTGCTTATTCATTAATTGTAATGAGCCCTAGAAAGTTAATAGGTGCGAGAGATCCATATGGGTTTAAGCCATTATGCATTGGTAAAAGAGATAATACATATATTTTAGCTTCAGAGACATGTGCACTTGATACTATTGGTGCAGAGCATGTAAGAGATGTCTTACCTGGTGAGATAGTAACTATTACTGATGGTAAGATAATATCTGATACATCATTATGTCTGCCTAAAGAGAAAGAAGCAAGATGTATATTTGAATATATTTATTTCGCAAGACCGGACAGTATAATTGATGGAATTTCAGTATATCATTCAAGAATTATGGCAGGAAGATATCTTGCCATGGACCACCCTGTAGAGGCTGATTTAGTAGTAGGTGTGCCGGAATCAGGAAATGCGGCAGCATTAGGATATTCTTTAGAATCAGGAATTCCCTACGGTACTGCATTTGTTAAGAACGGATATGTCGGACGTACATTTATAAAGCCTAAGCAGAGCAGCAGGGAATCAAGTGTAAGAGTTAAACTTAACGTATTGAAAGAAGCGGTTAAGGGTAAAAGAGTAATTATGATAGATGACTCTATTGTAAGAGGTACTACGAGTGACCGTATAGTAGGAATGCTTAAGGAAGCAGGAGCTACAGAGGTGCATGTAAGAATAAGTTCGCCACCATTTTTAAATGAGTGTTATTTTGGAACGGATATTCCAAGTAAAGAACAGTTAATTGCACATAACAGAACGATTGAGGAAATCAGACAGATTATCGGTGCGGATTCGTTAGGTTATCTCGGAATAGACAGATTATCACAGATGGTGGAGGGACTTCCTATTTGTACAGGTTGTTTTAATGGAAAGTATCCTATAGAACCACCTAAGGAAGATATTCGTGGTGAATATGAAGCATAAAAGTGTTTAAAATATTGGCATTAGCTGATATAATACTAAGGAAAAGATACCTTAGATAGATTAACTAATATGTATAAGAAAAAGGAGAACTAATATGTACGATAAGTATCAAAGCCCATTGTCAGAGCGATATGCAAGTAAGGAAATGCAGTATATTTTCTCACCTGATATGAAATTCAGAACATGGAGAAAATTATGGATTGCATTAGCAGAGACAGAGAAAGAATTAGGACTTAATATCACTGATGAGCAGATTGCAGAGTTAAAAGAACATGCAGAGGACATCAATTATGATGTTGCTAAGGAAAGAGAAAGATTAGTAAGACATGATGTTATGTCACATGTTTATGCATATGGTGTACAGTGTCCAAAGGCTAAGGGAATTATCCATCTTGGCGCAACTTCATGTTATGTTGGTGATAATACTGATATTATCGTAATGACTGAAGCACTTAAATTAGTCAGAAAGAAATTAATAAATGTTATTGCTGAATTAGCTAAATTCGCTGATTCATATAAAGCACAGCCAACACTTGCATTTACACATTTTCAGCCTGCACAGCCAACTACAGTTGGAAAACGTGCGACATTATGGATGAATGAATTAGTTGTTGACTTAGAAGACCTTGATTACGTTATCGGAAGTATGAAGTTATTAGGTTCAAAGGGAACAACAGGTACACAGGCAAGTTTCCTTGAATTATTCGAGGGTGACCAGGATAAAATCAGAAAAATTGATCCTATGATAGCTAAGAAGATGGGATTTGAGAAATGTCAGCCTGTTTCAGGACAGACATATACAAGAAAAGTTGATACAAGAGTATTAAATGTATTAGCAGGAATTGCAGCAAGTGCCCATAAATTCTCAAATGATATAAGATTATTACAGCGTCTTAAAGAGGTTGAAGAACCATTTGAAAAGAATCAGATTGGTTCATCTGCAATGGCTTATAAGAGAAACCCTATGAGAAGTGAGAGAATTGCATCACTTGCTAACTATGTAATGGTAGATGCACTTAATCCTGCAATTACATCAGCAACACAGTGGTTTGAAAGAACACTTGATGACTCTGCTAATAAGAGAATCAGTGTTCCGGAAGCATTCCTTGCAATTGACGGAATACTTGACTTATATCTCAATGTAGTAGATGGCTTAGTTGTATATCCTAAGGTTATTGAGAAGAGACTTATGGCTGAATTACCATTTATGGCTACTGAGAATATTATGATGGATGCTGTTAAAGCAGGTGGTGACAGACAGGAATTACACGAAGAGATTCGTAAGCTTTCTATGATTGCAGGAAAGAATGTTAAAGAAGAGGGACTTGATAACAATTTATTAGAGCTTATTGCAGCAGATGATAAATTCGGAATGAGTCTTGAAGATTTGAAGAAATCAATGGACCCAACAAAGTATGTTGGACGTTCAAAAGAGCAGGTTGATGAGTTCTTAAGCGAAGTTATTAATCCAATTCTTGAAGAGAATAAGGAAATACTTGGAATGACAGCTACAATCAACGTGTAATTATAAATATAAGAATATATAATATATTTTATAATTTATTGTATAACAATATGTTTTATAATTTGTTTGTGTAACAATATATTTTTATAATTTATTCTTATAATAATATACTCTATAGTAATCAGGTTTCCGGTAAGCGTTGCTATCGGAAACCTTTAGTGATAAAAGACAACGCAGAAATGAGGAAAAGTAATGGGCGGATTTTTTGGAGTTGCATCGAAAAATGATTGCGTATTTGATTTATTTTTTGGAACTGATTATCATTCACATCTTGGAACAAGAAGAGGTGGAATGGCTGTATATGGCAAAGATGGATTTGACCGTTCAATCCATAATATAGAGAATTCTCCTTTCAGAACGAAATTCGATAAAGAGATAAATGAGATGAAAGGTAATTTAGGAATTGGCTGTATATCAGATTATGAGCCACAGCCATTAATTGTTCGTTCACATCATGGAACCTATGCCATAACAACAGTTGGTAAAATTAATAATACAGATGAAATTGTTAAAAAGATTTTCAGTAATGGTAATCCGCATTTCTTAGAAATGAGTGGTGGAGATATCAATGCTACTGAACTCGTGGCGGCTATTATTAACCAGAAAGATAATATGATTGATGGTATAAGGTATGCACAGGAGATAATAGATGGTTCAATGACTATGTTAGTTATGACTCCTAAGGGCATATTTGTAGCGAGAGACAGATTAGGAAGAACTCCAGCGGTTATCGGTAAGAAAGAGGACGGATATTGTGCTACATTTGAATCATTTGCTTATCTGAATCTTGGATATACGGATTATAAGGAATTAGGTCCGGGCGAAATAGTAATTATGACACCGGAAGAAGTACGAACGGTATGCGCACCGGGTACAGATATGAAGATTTGTACATTCTTATGGATATATTATGGTTATCCATCATCAAGCTATGAGGGTGTAAGTGTTGAGAAAATGCGTTATAACTGTGGAGCAATGCTTGCAAGACGTGATATGAATGACAAGAATAAGGTAGAGCCTGATATTGTCGCAGGTGTACCGGATTCAGGAACAGCACATGCAGTAGGATATGCTAACGAGTCAGGTATTCCATTTTCAAGACCATTTATTAAATATACACCTACATGGCCACGTTCATTTATGCCTACTATCCAGAGTAAGCGTAATCTGATTGCAAAAATGAAGCTTATACCTGTTCATGATTTAATTAAGGATAAGAGCTTGTTACTTATAGATGACTCTATAGTAAGAGGAACACAGCTTAGAGAAACTACTGAATTCTTATATTCAAGCGGAGCTAAAGAGGTACATATAAGACCTGCCTGCCCACCACTTGTATATGGCTGTAAATTCATTAATTTCTCACGTTCATCTTCAGAAATGGACTTAATAACAAGACGAGTTATTAAGAATTTAGAGGGCGACAATGCTGAAAATGTACTTAACGAGTATACTAATCCTGAAACTGAAAGATATCAGAATATGATAGAAGAGATAAGAAAAGAACTTAAATTCACATCTCTTAGATATCACAGATTAGACGATATGATAGAATCTGTGGGAATAGATAAGAGCAAGTTATGTACTTATTGCTGGGACGGACGAGAATAGGAAATAATAAATAAAACATATCAATTCGAAAATATTGTTTAAGAACATAAAATTGAATCCGAAAATTGTGATTAAATTATGCCGCTATTTGCAAAATGAATTATATTGCAGATAGCGGCATTTGATTGTATCCACATAAAAATAAACCACCTGCTATGCAGGTGTGTTCCCGGTAAGCTTTAGCTTCAAGAAAAAAACCTCCAGTGCTATA
>OMVQ01000015.1 GCA_900314555.1 uncultured Eubacteriales bacterium
CAAGCGCTTGTATCACTAACCAATATTTATATAGGAAAGGTGATACGAAAATGAAAAACTATAACAATTTCATGAAACATGAAAATGGTAACTTGGCAGTGGGATTCATTAAATCCAGAAAAGCAGAGCATAAGGTGATGGATTTCTGTGAGAGGTTGATTGCAGCCGGAGATGAAGAGGGGTGTGAAATCTTATGCGTAGATGTGGACAGAGGAGGTAGCAGAGATATCGACAGACCTCAGCTTGATGATACTTATAGGGCGATGGAAATGTCCATTATCAATCATCTTTTTATTAGAAGCTTTGATGATATTTCAGAAGACATGGAAGATCTGGTTTCGTTCATGCAGTTTGCGAATGACAATAAGGTGCAGATTCATGTTGTGAGTGTAGAAGCTGATATAGAAATGAAAGAAGCATCCGAGCCTTGGGACGGAGGTGCAGGATGTTGAATGGTTTTCATAATGGCGAGGTAGAGAATCTTCTCTACCTGCCGGAATACAAAATGTACCTTGCCATAGATTACGATGGTGTGAATGTTTATGACCAGTATGAGAATTTCTATGGTAACTATCCTACGGAGGAAGAGGCAATAGAGGCTCTTGCCAGAGCAAAGAGAGAAGGTGGCTATTGATGAAATACGAAGGATATATGGTAGGACCAGCACTTAGGAAACTTCGTACTGATAGGGGACTAAGTATTTTACAAGCCAGCAACTTGACTGGTTTGAGTACATCGAGTCTGAATCAGATTGAACAGGGTGGACGTAACTTGAGTATGAAATCATTGTTCCTTTTTATGAATGCTTATGAGGTAGATGCCAACACTGTGCTTGATATTAAAGCAACATATAATAAGGAAGATTCTATTGACTCAAGATTGGATTTGTTGCCGGATAAACAAAAAGCATATTTCAAGGAGACTTTCCTGTATATGTTGGATAATGCAGCAACGATGATAGCATAGGAGGGCAAAACTATGGCGAAGAGAATAGAACCCAGATATGAGTGCATTGCCTATTTATCTGTCGAAGCTGATTTGAATGTGGTGGACAGATTGGAAGACAAGCAGCTCAAGTATATAAAAGAATATGCAAAGGCTCATAACATTAAAGTTGTAGGTGTCATGAGAAGACATGGCTTTTGTATGAATGATGTATTTAGAAACTTCAAACAGATTGCCTTATTAATAGGAAAGAAAAGAGTTCAGGGTGTGATTGTAGCCGGAATGAAATATGTGAGTTCTGATATAGAAGATGCGTATAGCAAAATAGGAATGGTCAAGGCAGCAGGCGGTCAGTTTATTACGGTGGATGAAGGTAATCTTGGAATGAATATTGTGATGGAGGAAAAGTGATGGAAAAGAGAAAGAACTATGGAAAATATAAGCGTGGCGATGTTGTGTATGCTGATTTTGGGCATAAGCCTGCGGGCGTACAGGGTGGAATTAGACCTTGTGTGATTGTGAGTTGTGATGCAAGCAACCATGAAGGTGCCCCAATGGTTACAGTTTGCCCTTTGAGCAGTAAATTAAAGGATATTCCTGTGCATGTGCAGATAAAGCCCAATGATGTGAGAGGATATCGTTTGAAAGCAATTTCTGATTTTCTTCCAGAGGATATTCAGACCGTGTCAAAGATGGCGATAAGAGGAAAAACAGGGTATATTCCGGTTGAAGCGGAAGTAATGGAACAGATTGACAGGGCACTGATTAGACAACTTAATCTTATTCGTGCTGCAAGAAATATGGTAATGGAGGAATTAAGTGATGGATCAGAGAACTAAGAACACTAATAATAAGAGATTTGTCAGATATTCCGAAGGTGCCGAGATGTATTCAATGAGCGTGTCTAAGTTTATGCAGCTGGCAAAGGATGCCAAGGCTTGTTATAAGGTAAATCAGCTTGTTTTAGTCAATTTGGATATCATTGATGAGTATTTGGAGACTTTTCATATTGTAGAGGAAGACTTCTACAAATAGATTTGAAGAAAAACGGAGAAACCTGCATGAAAATACTTGACTTTTGGTAATACCAAAAGTATAATAAGTATAAGAAGTGAGGAGGTGCAACATGGCAAAGATGGGTCGTCCTAAGGTTGAGAAACCGATAGACCATATTGTTACGGTCAAGTTTAGAGAGGAAGAATACCAGGCTTTACTAGAGTATGCACAGTCTCGCAACTTATCCATATCGCATATCATACGATTGGGTGTTGAGATGCAAATCAAGGATACTCAAAAGTAGTGCAGGCTCTTTTCTCCGGAAAGGAGGAAAAGATGGCTTGTAGAAAAGATGGCAAAGGAAGAGTTTTAAGAAAGGGTGAGAACTACAGGAAAACTGATGGCAGGTATTCATATGTGTACCATGATGCTTTAGGTAAGAAACGAACAATATATGCAAAGTCACTGACAACTCTTCGTCAGAAAGAGGAAACGCTCGTCAAGGATCAGTTGGACGGAATTAACTTCTATATCGCTGGTAAGGCTGATGTGAACTTTCTGTTTGACAGATACATTGCTACAAAATCAGAGTTGAGGAGTACCACCTATAGTAATTACACTTATATGTGGAATCATTTTATCCGAGACACATTAGGTAAGAGAAAGATTAAGGATGTCAAGTATTCCGAGATATTGTATTTCTATAATGATTTGGTTACGAATCAGGGAATGGCTATCAATACTTTGGAAACTATCAATACAATCCTCAGACCTACATTTCAACTTGCGGTGCGTGATGATATTATTCGGAAGAATCCGGTTGATGGAGCATATTGTGAAATCAAGAAGAGAAATGGTGGTAGTCGCAAGACACGAAGGGCATTGACCGTAGAACAGCAGAGAGCCTTCATGGACTATGTAGCAAAGAATCCATTCTTTTATCATTGGTATCCGTTATTTGCATTCCTGCTTGGTACAGGATGTCGAATTGGTGAAGCTATTGGTATTCGATGGGATGATGTTGATTTAGAAAAGCGTGTGATTAACATCAATCATAGTCTTACTTATTATAAGAGGGCAGATGATTCATACAGAAGTGAGCTGCGGGTTTCCTTACCTAAGACAGAGGCGGGTATTAGATTGATACCAATGATGCAGCCGGTATATGAAGTTTTAAAAGATGAATATGACAGGCAGAAAGAAGAAGGGTTTTGTGTTGAGACCATAGATGGGATGACCAACTTTATTTTCACAAATCGCTTTGGAAGTCCTCATAATCCGGCAGCAATTAACCGTGCGATAAAAAGAATTGTAGATGCTCACAATGCAGAGGAAGAAGTGGCGGCAAAAAAAGAGAAGAGAGAACCGATAATTATTCCCAAATTCTCATGTCACATTTTTAGACACACGTTTGCTTCGAGATTCTGCGAAAATGAAACGAACATTAAAGTAATTCAAGAGGTTATGGGTCACGCCGATGTATCTACTACGATGAATATATACGCAGAGGTAAATGACGAAGTAACCAAAACAGCAATCGAAAATTTAGCAAAGAACATGGATGTATTTTAGAAAAGAGTCCTCTTGAGGTTTACTTTTCAATATGGTATAATCCGAAAGTATTATTGTGTCAGCCACAACAATACATCATGTAACTCACTGACTACTTTTTAGGTGGGAAGACTACTTTTTGACTACTTTTCGGCAATAAATTAGCAAAGAGTATGAAAGAGTGTAAAAGGCTCAAATGCCCGAAAAATAAGGGTTTGCAAGGATTTGCAAGAGTAAGAAAAAGAGCCAAAGCTCTTCCCGACAATGAAGAGCTTGGATAAATAAAGTGGCTTAAATACTGGCTTAGCGAGGTCTGGACATCACGCCATACGCCAATTTTACGCCAAACGATGCAGAGTTTGATGCAAGACAATAATATAATGATGTGGAATCAGACGATATGACAACTGGAACCCCGTTAGATAGAGAAATCTGTCTGATGGGGTTTTCTTGTTATATAGGAAGGAGTACTATGAAAAGTAAATTTGAATACAGTATTAAACGACATATAACCTTTTGTTCCTATGAGAAATTGTGGATTACATTAACCGCACTCATGGTTATTTCTGTGTTCTGGATGATTAGAGGTTCTACAGCAGAATTGCTTATTGATACTAAGATTACAAGGTTTTTGTTCTGGAGCGATGAGAACGGAGATAAAACACTATATAACATTGCAATAAGTTATTTTGCGGCATATGTATTTTACATATTACAAGTGTATATTCCTGAATGTAAAAAGACGAGACGTGCATTAGAAACTACCGCATTAGATGCATATAACTTAGTAAATCAAACCATGCTTTTTCTATTTGTATGGGATAAATTAACGGAAAAGACATCTGATGGTGCTATTATTCGAATAAAATGTCAGAAATTTTATTTTATAAGTAAGCTATATAGTGATATAGCAC
The DNA here is from genome assembly GCA_900314555.1 of uncultured Eubacteriales bacterium. Taxonomy (GTDB): domain Bacteria; phylum Bacillota; class Clostridia; order Lachnospirales; family Lachnospiraceae; genus Bovifimicola. The sequence continues at coordinate 4,407 of OMVQ01000015.1, forward strand.
ATGAAGCGGATATAGGTGAATTGAAGAAGATTGCATCAAGAGTAAAAGATGATTATGAAAGGATTATTGAGAATCCATATTTTAGTATGGTAGATGAGAATATCTATACTTTACTTAGAGGTACCAACATTGCTGAAGAAATCAAAAATCTACTTGTTTTGACGCTTAGTGCAAATCAAGCTTCAAAGACCAGTGCAACTATCTTTGAAACATATTCTCCTGATGAGGTTGAACTAATAAAGGCTAAGATGATGCTGATAAAAGTTCTTTATGGTTTCAATGATGTTGGAAGTTTTGAGGAAACGACAGATGAGCAAGCAATACAAAAATGGGAAGACTATAAAAAATTAACCAATGCCATAATAGCAGAAAATTTAGATTTTTTTAGAAACTTACCTGAAGGATATTCGGAAACAGTAAAATAATTTGATTCAAAACTTAAAAGTATTGACACCGCAAATCAAAAGTAGTAAAATCAAGACATAGAGAGGTGTCATAACTTGGTGTCAAAAACGAAAGGAGATTTTACTATGATTTATGGGTATGCAAGAGTAAGTACAAAAGGACAGGCTAAAGATGGAAACAGTTTAGAAGCACAAGAAAAAGCGTTAAGAGAATCAGGTGCTAATGAAATTTATGTGGATGCTTTTACAGGTACGAAAACGGATAGACCAGAATTTGATAAACTGATGGATAAAATACAAAAAGATGATACTTTGATTGTTACAAAATTGGATAGATTTGCAAGGAGCATGACACAGGGTAGTGAGTTAGTATCAGATTTGGTTGAAAAGGGAATTAAGGTTTATATTCTGAATATAGGTGTTATGGATAATACACCATCATCAAAATTGATTAGGAATGTGTTTTTTGCTTTTGCTGAATTTGAGAGAGATATGATTGTTGAAAGAACAATGGAGGGAAAAGCCATTGCAAAACAAAATCCTGATTTTAGGGAAGGTAGACCGAAAAAATATAGTAGAAAACAGATAGAACATGCGTTGGAATTATTGGAAAGCAATTCTTATAAACAGGTAGAAGATATGACAGGAATTAGTAAGAGTACATTAATACGAGCCAAGAAAAAGAGAGGGTAGCAAAAACTGGAAAAGCAAATTGTAATATTAGAATACAGTATAGCTACTACACGCATACACTAACACGATATAGGGTACGATATTATTTTTTTACCCTAAAAGTGGATTTTTGCCAAGAAATATAAGGGAAAACCACGATTTTTTTAAAAATCAATTTTTGACACCAAAATTAAAAAACACAAGAAAAATAAGGGGAAACACGATAACGATTTATTTTTACGATAGCAAGGTTGAAAAATACCTTGCTTTTTTGTGCTTAAAAATAGGAAAAAGCGTGTGTGTGCATTTTCACGTTAATTGTCAATTTAAAAAGAGAATAAACAAGTGGTGATACATTCGCATAAATCAAAAATGCTATTCGACATTAGATTTAAGGAGGAAAAATAGATTATGGATAAAAAGAAGCGTTTAGCATATTTAAAAGAGATTGATGCACATGTTGGTTTTCATACAGGAAATGGTATTGCACCACAGGTTCTTGATTTGAAGAAAGCAAATGACAATGATTTTGTTACAAACTGTAATATTCGTAAAGTTAGAAACGAGGATGAACAGGAAACATATCTTCGTATAAATCCTAACAGAAATAATAAGGGATATATTCTGACAGAGTATACAGCTTTTAAGGAAGTAATGAAAGATGTGTTTGAAGAATTGGCAATAAACGATTTCAAGTGGAAGCGTGTAGATATGAGTTTTAACACTATGGACAATAAGTATTATCCGAATTATACAAAGTTAAACCGATTATTGATTGCTTGTATTGCTAATTCATCAAATGACAAAAATACATACGATACGAAAAATTTCTGGAATGGTAAGACCAAAAGTCTTGCAACGAAAAATCAATTAAGAGAAGTTGAATTTTATGATAAAGCTGATGAAAGCCAGAATAGAAGCCCATATTATAGTCGGTTGGAATTAAGAAGTGTTCGTATGAAGGAGAGTATTGAGCATGAATTTTTAAAAGTATGGTTTGACAGATTGGATGATGCTGTAAAAGAGTTTGAAGCTGTTCAGGATAGATTCAATCACAGTATGGCTGAATTATATTTGGAAGATTTAAGCAGAAAGAAACGTGATAGGGAATTTATGAGTGTGAACAGTTTTTTGATGACAAGGCGTGATTATATCTTTACAAGTAATCAGATGAAAAAACTATTGATGCTACTTGGATATACGGAAGAAAAAGCAAATAACAAGGCTAGTAATTTTAAGAAATATCACAATATTGAATATTTTAGTCTTGAAGATTTGAAAGCTATTGTTACAGATATTAAAGAAAAAATGATTGAGTATTTTTCAAAATAAAATTGGAAAATAGTAATTTGTTACCCAAAATGATTTTTATGTAAATGTTGAAAAGCGTTGAAATACAAGGCTTTATTGAAAATTTTCCTTAAAGCCAATTACCTAATATGTTCATTCGGTTAGGTAATGATTGCATGTGAATGTGTCACCAAAATTCATAGGCAAAGGAGAATTTATATGGTGATAACATACAGAAAACTTAATAAGAAAGAAAAACAGAGCAGATATTTTAACATGAAGGCAAGATGTGGAAAGAAATATCAGGAACATAATCCACGTTATAGAGGAGCTTTTATGTGTAAGTTGTGGGAAGAAAATAAGGAAAAATATTATGAATGGTTGGATAAGAATTTTTATGAGGTTCCAGGTGAAGGTCAGATGGACATTGATAAAGATATATTACAGTATGGAAATAAACAGTACCATCCTGATTTGTGCTTGATTGTTCCTCACAGTATCAATGTATTTTATGAAACGATTGAGGTGGGAAAATCAAATATTACAAAAAATCTGTTTACAAAGAAATATAGTGTGAAGGTTAAAGATGGCGACAGATGGATTCGTTCAACTGACATTGATACATATAACCATGCATTAGATATTTATTGTGATATCAAACAGGGAATATTGGTAAGCAAAGCAAAATCACTGATGGATTATGTTCCTAAAAAAGTATACATGGCATTGATGAATACAGATATTAGAGCTATTAACTGTAAACATTACCTTGCTGATGAAAGTGAGGTGTAGTTGCTATGGCAAAAGATATTGTAGTACCCGTTTGGGAAAAGTATTCATTATCCATAGAAGAAGCTGCTGTTTACTTTCGTATCGGTGAGAATAATATCAGGAATATTATAAATCAAAATCCAGATGCAGATTTTTGGTTTTGGAACGGAAACAGAAAACAGATTAAAAGAAAATTGTTTGAAAAGTACATGGATTTACAAAAGGTTGTTTAAAAATTTATAGAAGATTAGGGCGTGGTATGGTATGATAAACTCATACTATATCATGGCTCTTTTCGGAAAGGAGATTTTATCATGTCTGAAAAGAGAAGAGATAGCAAAAACAGAGTTTTGCAAAATGGAGAGAGCCAAAGAAAAGATGGTAAATATGAATTTAAGTATGTTGATGTAAATGGAATTCGTAGAAGTGCTTACAGTTGGAAATTGGTTGAAACCGACAGAGTACCAGAAGGAAAACGCTGTGAAGTAAGTCTTAGAGAGATGGAGAAGCAAATAAGACGGGATTTGGAAGATGGTATACAGACCCATACAGCAAATACTAAAACGCTGAATCAGTTATTTGATACATATATGTCCACAAAGGAATTAAAACAGTCTACAAGAACAAATTATCAGTATATGTACAAAAACTATGTGAGTGATACTATCGGAAAAAGACGAATTTCAAGTATTAAGTATAGTGATATTAAGAAATTTTATAACAGCCTGATACTTGAAAAGAAATTCAAACCGAATAGTATGGAAATAATCAATACAATATTGCATCCTGTTTTTACAATGGCTGTTAGGGATGGATATATCCGTACAAATCCTTCAGATGGTGTTATGGCTGAAATCAAAAAGAGCCATAATTGGGAAAAGCCAAAACGTCATGCGTTGACAGAAAAGCAGCAGTCGTTATTTGTTGATTTTGTAGCTGATTCTGATACCTATAAACATTGGTTGCCTTTATTTACTGTACTTCTTGGTACAGGATGTAGAATCGGTGAGATTATCGGTTTGACATGGGAAGATTGTGATTTTACAGAAAATATTATTTCTATCAATCATAATCTGATTTACCGACAGCAGGATGATGGAAAGTGTGAAATGCACATTACTACACCAAAGACAGAAGCGGGAAAAAGAATTGTACCAATGTTTGAAGCTGTTAGAAAAGCATTATTACAGGAACGAAGGCAGCAGATGAAATGTGGATTTAATACTACTATCATTGATGGTTATTCAGGATTTGTGTTTACTAATCGTTGTGGGTATGTACATAATCCACAGACCATTAATCGTGCTATTAAACGTATCTACACAGCTTGTAATGAACAGGAAAAGATACAAGCAAAGAAGGAACATAGACAGCCTGTTTTGATACCACATTTTAGTGTTCATAATCTTAGACACACATTTTGCACAAGGTTGTGCGAGAATGAAAATGATTTAAAGATTATTCAGGAGATTATGGGGCATAGTGATATTACCACTACGATGAATATTTACAATGAAGCTACAAAGGAGAGAAAACAGGAATCCTTTGCAAGGTTAGAAGGTAAAATAAAAATCTGCTAGTGTTTTACGACAATTTTTACGACATTCTACGACAGAAATATAAAAATATATAAGAAGTTATGTGAAGTACAGATAGTTTTGAGTCTTGTATCTGTGGGGATATAAGAAGATATAAGCACTTATTTGAGGGTGAAAATCCTAATCCCGACAATGAAGTCACTTGATAAGTAAGAATAGGTAGAAATACTAATAAAAAGGCATTCCCAAGATTATTGGGAGTGCCTTTTTGCGTGCTACTGTTATTTTTTTACTATATTTATATACTAATTGAATATCTATCTTAACTTTAATATAGTGTTTTTTTAATAATATTTGTATTAAAGTTAATGTTAACTATATTTTTTATGATTTTATGTAATAGTATATATTGGTAATAATACGCTGGTAAGTATTACATAATATTGAAATAAAAATTAAATATGGTAAAATAATGTCGAGTGTTGAGATGTAATATTATTTGTTAAGAAAATTAAAATATATAAGGGAGAAAATATATATGAGAGCAATAAATCTATATGTTTTAACAAGATTATTAAATAATAATTTATATTCTTCATATGAAAAAACATTATCATTAAGAGATGAGAAGATTAAGGTTAGAATAGAAGAAATAGAACTGATAAGTGAAATAGTTATTGCCTTTAAACAATTTAATGTACCTTTTGAGTTTGTTAGTGATTGGTTTTATTCTTTTCATATTCCACAAATTGGAAAGGAATTTGACCTTTTAAAACTTGGCAAAAATAATGTTGTTATTAATTTAGAACTAAAAAGTCAAAAAGTATCAGAAAAAAAGATAGAAAAGCAATTAAAACAGAATAGATATTATTTATCAAATATAGCAGATACAATTTATAGTTTTACTTATGTAAGAGAAAGCGAAGAGGTTTCACAACTATATATTTATGATGGAAGTTTGAAAAAAAGTTCTTTCAATGAACTTATAGATAAATTATCTGAAATAGAAGTTCCTATAACTCAAGATATAGAATCGTTGTTTAAACCAACAGAATATCTAATTTCTCCACTTAATACACCACAAAAATTTCTTGCGGATAATTACTATTTGACACCACAACAGGAACAAATAAAAAATGAAATTATTTTAAAATCTCAGGAAAATAGAACAATGTGGGGGGATTAACGGTCCGGCAGGAACGGGGAAAACATTATTGTTATATGATTTGGCAAAGTCATTAGCCCCAAAAGAACACGTATGTATTATACATAGTGGAATGTTATCGCAAGGACATATATATCTTAATACTATGATGGATAATGTATCAGTAATTGGTGCAAAATCAATATCAAAAGATTTAATTGAAAACTTTTCAGTAGTATGCGTAGATGAGACTCAAAGGCTATATACAGAAGGTTTAGATATTATTTTGGAATCATTTAATAATGGAAATACAAATACATGTATATTCTCATATGATTTTGCACAGGTATTATCAAAAACAGAATATAATCGTAATAATCCTAAAAAGTTAAATGAAATACAGATATTTCAGGAAAGAAAGCTCACTGAAAAAATAAGGACTAATAAAGAAGTATTTTCGTTTATAAGAAATATGATGAATTTGAACGACAAAGCTAAAGCATATATTAAGTATGATAATATAGATGTATTATATGCTAAAAACGTTAAAGAAGCTGATACAATAAGTGAATATTATAGAAAAAAAGGCTATGAGTTTATAACATTCACACCATCAAAATTTGTTAGTAATTCAGTTGACCATTATGCCGAAAATATTAATTCACATCAAGTAATAGGACAGGAATTTGATAATGTAATTGTTATATTGGATAAGAATTTTAGATATAGTACTGAAGGAATACTTCAAGCATATGAGCATCCAAATCCAGATTATTTATTTTCGCGTTTATTCTACCAAAACATTACTAGAGCTAGACAAAAATTGTGTATAATAGTTCTTGATAATATAGATTTATTTACAAAATTATTATCTATTAAGGTTGAAATTGATGAAGATTTATAAAAGAATTTTTCATTTGAATCAGAAAGATATTGACTACATAAATGAAAAAGACCTGGATACAATCAGACAATATACTAAAGATTTTATCGCAAAGAGAGAAGCAACTGCATATATAGCAAATGATGGTAAACAGACACCTATGCGTGTACATCTGGTATTTATTGCCCAACATGCAACGGCAACATGCTGCAGGGAGTGCATCCGAAAGTGGCATAAAATGCAACCAGGCAAGGAACTAAGTCAGGTGCAGCAGGATTATCTTGTAGATGTAATTATGATATAGATTCAAAAAAGAAATGGAGAGGCAGGAACATAAAATATGAGTTTGAAAAATGTATTGATTATTGTTGATAACATTGACGAATCAATTGATTTTTATGAAGAGTTGTTTGGGCTGCGCGTGATTACAAGGCTGGAAGGAAATGTAATAATGTCTGAGGGACTTGTATTGCAGGATGTAGATGTATGGTATGATAGTACAAAAATACATACAACTCCACATAACAATATGACAGAACTTTATTTTGAAGATAATGATATAGAAGGTATTATTGAAAAACTGGAGTCTGGCAGGTATGTTGTAAACTATGTTACAGAATTAACGGAACTTGAAAGTGGACAGAAACTTGTAAGATTCTATGATCCATCAGGAAATCTTATAGAGGTACGAACGCCAGTTATTCATAACTGATAAGAAATGGATTTGAGGAGAAAAATGCAGATATTTGTAGATGCAGATGCGTGTCCTGTAGTGGACATTGTCGAGACAATAGCAGAGAAATATAATATTTTAACCACATTGTTGTGTGATACGAATCATATTTTGTATTCTGATTACAGCAAGGTGATTGTAGTAGGTGCAGGGGCAGATGCTGTAGATTATAAGCTGATTAGTATGTGTCATAAAGGAGATATAGTAGTATCGCAGGATTATGGTGTTGCTGCTATGGCACTTGGGAAAGGTGCATATGCTATTCACCAATCCGGTAAGTGGTACACGAATGAGAATATAGACCAGATGCTTATGGAGCGTCATCTTAACAAGAAAGCAAGACGTAGCTCTCATAAGAATCATATGAAGGGACCGAGAAAGCGTACAGAAGAAGATGATTTACGCTTTGCACAGTCCTTTGAAAAACTTATATTAATGGCAAAGTCTAAAGAAGGTGCTCAAAGTGGGACTATTTAAGAAAAAGACAGTTATAAAGATATATGATAAATAAAATAAGAAACCAGTAATCAAAGCGAGCATATGTAATGGTGAGCAGGTTGCAGGTTTTAAGAACATTCATACAGGTAGGATGGAAGAGGTTATGCTGATTAGGAGTCAGGCAGACCATGAAATTAGCCCTAATTGTTACTATAACTATAAAAAATATAATATTTGACAATCTCTTAAATCAGAATTTTACAATTGACCGCAAAATAAAATATGGTGTACTAATTTTACATATATGCACCAGCCAAATGTAAAATATAGATACAACTGTTCATTTATTGATTTGTATGACAGATCTGCTATCGCTTCACTAAATAACAATTATATGAACACCGATTTGGCAATAAATACTCTGAAGACAGCTCTGAAAAAAGCTACCATAAAGTGATTCTTCACTCGGACCAGGGAGTTCAGTTTACATCATTGGATTTTGTGGATTTTGCAAAGATAATAATATAAAGTATGAGTAAGGCTGGCTGTCCATACGACAATGCTCCAATGGAAAGATTTTATAATATGTTCAAAAATAACAACAAATTCTGTAACAAGAACTTATATAGAAAGGAATGAGGGAGGCATTTATTATAAGTTGGTGTCAACAGACACGCTTGTAAATATTTCTTCACATACATCAGTTACTATTTACCTTGATTATAGTAATTCTAAAATTTGGGGCATTGAAAATATGATAACAGATTGGACGGATGTGGCTCATATTATAAATATATCAGCAACAGATTATCTGCATGGCACAAACTATAATGGTTCCATACAAATATTGATAGAAGTAGTTATTAATAGAAAATTAGGATTCAAAAATAATGGAGATCTTTTCTTTTATAAAATTTTATAGAATAAATTGTGCAGAAGGTCTGCACGATTTAACAGATTAAGTTCATTGAACAAAAAAGCCTTTATGGGCAGAAATTTTCAATGAAATGGAGTGGGCTTTATGGAAATTAAGTGTGATAGTTACCTTGAGCAGTTGATTTCATATCGTTTTGACGGCTTAGTGAAAGTAATTCAAAAATGCTTTCCTGTGATATTCTTACTGAATTTAGAGGACGAAGTGATGAAATAAGAGTACTTCCACTTAGTTTTGCGAAATATTACTTTGCTGTCGGTGGAGATAAAAATGAAGCATTTGATGAATACGCATTCTATGGTGGGATGCCACTTATTTTGTCAAGATCTAATGATACGGCTAAGACGGATTATCTAAAATCGCTTTTTCAGAAGTGTATATTAAAGATATTGTTGAATGTAAGAGAACTCATAGTATAGTTTGTAAATGTTCCCTATCAGTGTTTGCTGGATATTTCGACCATATACATACAATTCAGGAACAGCCAGTAATAATACATAAAAAGCTGGATAAACTACTTGTTGAAAATCTGAATAAAGTGCTGGCTATGTATAATCGTGGAATAAAACTTACTTTTACAGATATTACAGTAATTAGAGCAATTATGGAAAAAGAGTTGGAAAAGTAGAAAAGACATCATTACTTATGGAAATAAGTAGTGGTGTCTTTTGTCTATTTATCGGTAGATTTTTCAAGTGTATTCAAATGTTCCTTTAATATCATATTTATATACTGACGCGCTATCATCCTTCTCTGACAGTTGTTTTGTTCACTCAATGATTCTTCGTCAAGGGCAATACTTACTTTATTTTTTATGGCTTCATTCAAACACCTACTTCACAGCTCACAGATAATATGTAAAAAAGGATAATTTTATAGGTCAAAAAATGGTTGAAATGTTTATAGTGATATGATATATTTTAATGATTTAATCATTGAGTTAAGGTTAAATGGACGGACTGGGCAGGAAAGGAAGTTATGTTATGTATCATTATGTAAAAGACAAAGATTATTTAAAATGTACTTACAGCATTTGCTCAGATATTGTTAACCAATTGGTTCAGCATTTGAAAAAGTATGGTATTGAATCAAAAATGAGCCTTGTTGGTAGTGGCGGGAGAAATATGGTTACGCAGAATGAAAAAGAAGCGATAGATTTTGATTTTAATCTTGAAATTATTGACCTTAAAAATTTCAGTTTTTATGATGGAAGACAGTTGAAAGAAACTGTAAGGAAAGCTTTTAATGAAGTGTTAAAGAGAAATGGATGGGGAGATTGCCAGGATTCAACATCTGCATTGACAACTGAACAAAGGGTATTAAAAAAAGGCAACAAGACACCATTTAGTATTGATGTTTGTATAATTTGGATTGATTCATTCGGTAGAGTGAATAGGCTTATTCATAAAAAAATGGGAATTACATGGATGGATCAATATTATTGGAACGAGACAAGAAATGCACAGAAGATATGGGAAAGAGAATATTATATTAAGGATAATGATTGCTGGTCAGAGGTAAGAAGAGTTTATTTGGAAAAGAAAAATCGTTATCTGACTAGAAATGATTATGATAAAAAATCATTTGTATGTTTTATCGAAGCGGTAAATGAGGTGTATTATAGAATACAGAAATAAATGTGTTGTTTTTATAAATAATGTTGATGCTATTTATGATATAATGTAATCAACAACTGGAATTTGTTAGGATATGATAATATAAATGAGTGTTGACAAAGGAATTTAATCATGGTCGTTGCAATATATACGAAGTCATAGGAGAAAAATTATGACAGAACAGCAGTATAAGGATTTATTAATATCAACAGCTAAGATGGGTGATTATGAGCATAAGGACAAGGTGGTAGATGCACTTAAAGTTGCTTCTGTTTCATTTCAAAAGGAATGGGCTTTTACATATAATTTGTCTGATTATCGTCAGAAATATATTATTATTAGTGTTGTTCCAGATAAGTTAACTGTCTTGAAAGAACATGAGAATTTTGTTGATAGTTTGTGTAAACAGGTTTATGAACCAAATGATTATAACGAGTATTGGTATTAAAGCCTGGAATACTTTATGTTGCCCAAGAAGAAATAAGTCAATAGATACTTTTTGATGATATACAAAATCGAATAATTGATGAAATTCAGGAAACAAAATTTTCAATTTGGATTGCAATGGCATGGTTTACCAACAAAAATATATTTGATGAATTATTGAAAAAAAGAAATGAAGGGGTAGATGTAAAAATCATTATTGATAATAATCGTGTAAATCGTATGTGTAGTATGATATTGAGTGCTTTGGGAAGAATACAACTAAGGTGAGAAATTAGAGAATGTTAAGAAAGGTGTTTTGAAAACTTGAATTGACAAATTACAAAAAAACATATACTAACGATAAGTAAAGAATATATTTACTTTATGAAAGTAGGCGATAGCATGTTATTAGATTATTTGATTAGCAATTATGAAAAGGGGGAACCAATATTCCTGACAGATATAACTATTGAGGGAATGACAGAAGAAAACATAAGATATCATTTGAAAAAACTCACAGATGCTGGAGAAATCAGCAGATATGAAGCAGGAGTGTATTATATTCCAAAGATTAATATTTTTGGAGAAAAATCACCTATTTCTGCTGATACTGTGGCTCTTCATAAGTATGTTTCACGTAGAGGAAAAAGAGTGGGTTTCTATTCTGGTTATACACTTGCGAATCACTTAGGTTTATCAACACAGGTTCCATTTAAGGAAGAAATAACTAGTAATTATGCACCTGCTCAGGTTAGAGAAATTACAATTCAAAACCGAAAATATGTTATACGTAGACCTACTGTGGAAGTAACAGAAGAAAATGCATATGTATTGCAGTTGCTTGATTGCCTAAAAGATATAGATAAATCAGCTGAAGAAGATATGGACATATGTGGAAAAATTCTTACAGATTATGCATTAAAGCATAGAATTACAAGGGAGCAAGTTGAACGTTTTATAGAGTATTATCCCATGAAAATTTACAAAGCAATATATGAAACGGGGGTAAAGTATGTATCTGCATGAAGATAGGGAAACATTTAAGAGTTTGATTGTTGTGATATAAAATAGTTGTAACATCTCGACCTAATAAGATATAATCTTAGGAGGAAAAGAGGTATGTTACAAATGAGTCAACATTATGAACCAGAAAAGGTAATAAAGGAGCAGAAGAAATGAGATTTGTAATTCAAAGAGTAAAACATTCAAGTGTAACAATAGATGGAGAAGTTAAGGGGAAAATCAACAAGGGATATATGGTTCTTATCGGCATCGGTCAGGACGATAATGAAGAAATTGCTGATAAGATGGTTAAAAAGATGATTAATCTTAGGATATTTGAAGATGCAAATGGCAAAACAAATCTTGCACTTAAAGATGTTAATGGAGAATTATTGCTTATTTCTCAGTTTACATTATATGCAGATTGTAAAAAGGGTAACAGACCATCATTTATTAAGGCAGGAGCACCAAAAGAAGCGGAAGAATTATACGGGTATATTGTTCGAAAATGTAAGGAAGAGATAGAGGTTGTTGAAAAGGGAGAATTTGGTGCAGATATGAAGGTAGAGCTTCTTAATGATGGACCATTTACTATTGTGCTGGATAGTGATGAGATAATGCAGATATAACCAGACAAACTTGGCTTGTTAGCAAAAAGTTGTTAAAGTCTGTCATAGATTTCTTTAATAGTTTCCGCAAATAGGCTTCTAGACTTCTTGTTTTTATTAGTGTTATAATTTTTTTTATCAATATACAGCTCAAATACTTCATTCCAACGATTATATTTTTTGATTTTTGATATTTTTTGCTCTAAATTATATGGGGAAGGTTGTTCTTCCCAGGTGTATGAGTTATGAGATTTGTTATATCTGATATATTCTTGGTGAGGTTGACCATTTTTATCAATATAATTATTTACAATTGCAATGTCACAGCTATATTGAATTTTTGAACGAAGTAAATCAATTTTCTTTATAGTTAAAACGCGAGTATTGTTTTCCACATAATTGAATCCACGTTGAAGTATCACTTGATTTAATGCATTAATTAGTATTTGTCTAATCTCAGATGCTGAATAATCTTCATTGGGATCATTAATTTCAATATTGATATCAAAATCAAAACCTATATTTGTGGTTGAATCAAAGGTAATCATATTCTTTGCACTACTTCCAATAAATTTAAATTGAAAAGTAAATTTGTCACGTATCAGGTTTTGAACGTCCAATATTATTTTTTGGAATTCTTTTCTGTAAGGCTTAGCATTGTTTCTGGTTAAATATTTATAATGATACATAATATCTCCTTTCGTCCCATAACCTTCCAGATAGCATCTTTGCTAAATCGTTATAGTTTAACACAATTGAATAATATGTCAATCATCAATTTGAATATTTGTGCAAAATTTTTGTGGCGGGAAAATAAAATTAAGTTTTGTATATAAATTATCTGGCAAAAAGTAATACATAATTGGTAGTAATATTTCTTGCATAGGAGGTATGAGTTAATAAAATAATTATGTGGTGTCTTTTTATGGTAGGATGTAGGATAAAAATGTGGCAATACACAAAAATAAGGAGTAATACTGTGGAGATTAAGAGAAATGAATACCTTGAACAGTTAAAGATAAGAAAAGACAATGGAATGTTTAAGATAATCACAGAAATCAGGAGATGAGGAAAATCTTTCTTGTTATTTGTGTTGTTTAAGAAGAGTTCATGCCTCAATTTGAGAAAGTGTTGAATAGTTTGCTTCGTATTAGTAATATTGATGTATATATGATTGATGATGTTTTGAAAATATTAGAATATATTAAGTCAAAAGTAAAAGGTAAATTATTGCGAGGAAAGATAGATTATATTAGACCGGCATTTGATGAATGTTACCGGCAACTATAAGTTGCTTTTCTTAGAAGAGCTTATCCTGTATGATATGGGTAAGGAGGTAGAGACTATGGAAACAAAGAATATTATTTTAGAACTTCGCACTCAAAGAGGAATGTCGCAGGATGAATTGGCAGAGAAAATTATGGTTACGAGACAGGCAGTATCTCGTTGGGAAAATGGCGAAACAGTTCCCAATACAGAAACATTAAAACTATTGTCTAAGGAATTTGATGTTTCAATTAATACACTTTTAGGAGAACCAAGAAAACTTATTTGCCAATGTTGTGGAATGCCAATCGAAGATGATACAATTTTAGGCAGGGACAATGATGGCACATTGAATGAGGACTATTGTAAGTGGTGTTATGCTGATGGAACTTACACATATAATAATATGGATGAATTGATAGATGTCTGTGTTAAACATATGGTAAATGAAGAATTTTCAGAGGAGCAGGCACGTTCATATATGAAAGAATTACTTCCTAAATTGGATTATTGGAAAAGATATGAAGAACTTAGCGACAATGGGCAATTTGAAGAATTTAAAATGCAGTTAGTCAGAGAAATCAATGATTTGCATATAGATGGAATGCCGAAAGTAGAAAGATTAAATGCACTTGTTGGAAAATATGTAAATCTGGAGTATATGCTTCCAAGTGGTGCAAAAGTAAAATTTCTAGATGACCATAAGACATATTTAGGAAACCAATTAGAATCAGAATTCGGTGGTGAAAGGTGTTTTGGAGTTCTTGCAAATATGGATTTTATTATGATCTGTACTTACGATGCTAAAGGCGAAAATCCGGAACTGCTTCTTTACAAAAAGAGATAGTTAAAATCTAACTTTAATAAAAATGTAAAATAATGCAGAGATATAGATTTAATCATAATCATGTATCTCTGCATTTTATTGTTTTAATCAAGGATAACTCTGTATCGTAGAATTAATGTAATTAGTTGCTTTGTATGAAATAAATTTTAAGATAATAGTGTACACAATATAGAATTATGAAAAAACGAGTAAAAGAACAGAAGTTCGAGACATAAGTACTGATTATGGGACAGTCAAGATGATAATATATGCATATCAGAGAACGAAAACACATTATTTTAGTCGGAAAACGGCAGAAAGGATATGCTATGAATAATAAGAGAATTGTAAGTATTGGATTTAATTCAATGATTTATCACAAGCCAGGATGTAGATATGTTGAAAGAATAAAAAATCAAAATAAAATGTTTCTTACTAAAGGAGAAGTGATTAGTGAGGGATATCATATATGTAAATATTGCAATAGTATGAATCATCATATTCAGGTAGAACAGCGAAATATTGATTATTATGCAAAAGCTAAGAATATGGAGTTTAAATATATAAATGGCATTTTATATGTTAAAACGGAGATTGGATGCTGGAAGCTTGTATATGTTCGTAAAGAAGAAAAGATAGCCTTATATCATAGAAATACAACAACTAATCCACTTGATTTTGAGAATCCACAGTATGAAGCATATCATCGCCAGCAAGATAAACTTTACTCTAATTCTATTCAGGGATGCCTTGATTACATATATGAGCATGACAAATATAAAGCAGCAGTCGGACGAGGAGAAAAGGTGACTAGATTTTCAAATAAGAAATATGCAAGATACGAAGTAAATATTCAAAGAAAACGCGAAAATAAGAGAGTTGATGATCTCTTTAAAATGATTGAACAACAGAATACAGATTATAGAAAATTTTCATATTGCTAAAGGAGACAATTACCATGAATAAAAAATATTTTGTAAGTGCAGGAAGATTGTATGATAAAATTGGCGATACAGCGACAGGAACTATTCTGTATATAATTCCGCAAGGCGTTATTTGTTATGTAAATGATGAGAAAGAGTGATTTTATGAAAGAGTGGTATTATACAACCAGTGATGATATAGATAATAAATATTATTTTAATTCATATGCTGACACAGTATTTGAAATATTATATGTATATAGATACAGAGCAGCTAAAAAAGATGTTCCGGATTATTATGTATACCGCAATAACGAGTTAGTGGATACAATTTTTGGAAAAGATTTATTTAAAATGTACGCTAGAAAATGTGGCGAAATTATTGAAAAAAGTTCAAATGAAATTAAAGAAGATATTATAGAAAAAGAATTAGAAGAAAATAAAGTAATTGAGAGAGTGGAGGAAGCATTTGATGAAATTAATAAAAAAATAGAGATAATAACAGAGATTGTTGATAAGATATCGGATATGTTATGATGGTGTAGGGTAACATTATATTAGTTATGTTAAAATTGAAGCTCAACTAATAGTTAGTTGGGCTTTTTATTTGTAAGAAAGTTTTTTAAGTATAATAGTTTTAGTTAATTATATTATATCCGACTAATTATCTAAACATATACTAATGAATGTTTACAGACTAATGAATTAAATATATAATAAATGTAGCGATATGCAAAAATAAAATTACATATTCAAAAGAGTTTAGAAATATTTAATGAAAAGGCGAGAGGAGAATAGAAATGGAATTATTTCAAAAGAAAATAGGACCAATATTCTTAAAGGAGAATAGTGATTCAGAGAATTTTATAGAGAAGATGAGGCAGCTAGAGAGTCAGGCTAAAACACAGGAATTGCAAAAAGAGATTAAAAAACAAATTAATTTTGCAGAATATGGAGCATATGGTGAGAAAAATATAGCTTTTGAACTCAGAAATAGTGGAATAGATATGTATATACTTCATGATATATGTATTGAATATAAAGATTTGAAAGCTCAGATTGATTATCTGATTGTTACAAGAAAGAAGATATTATAATTGAATGTAAGAATCTTATAGGAAATATAGAGATTGACAGCAAGGGGAATTTCATTCGTACATATGAAATGTTTGGAAAAAGAGTGAAAGAGGGGATATATTCTCCGGTTACACAGAACCAGAGACATCTAAATGTTTTGAAAGAATGTAGAAAAGAAGCAAAGGGAAATTTTATTCTTAAAGCTGCATTTGAACATTATTTTGAGGATAATTATAAATCATTGATAGTGCTTGCAAATCCGAAAACATATTTTAATTATAAGTTTGCACCTAAGGAATTAAGGGATAAAGTAATAAGAGCTGATCAGCTTGTAGAAACAATTAAGAAGGTAAATGAACAGTCAAAAGATAAATCATATTCGGAAAAGGAAATGAGAGATATTGCACAGTTTTATCTTGATGCTAACAGACCAGATAGGTCAGACTATGCTGATAAATATGAGAAAATGGTACAGAAGATAGAAGTTCAGATGGATACAAGTAATAAGTCTGAGAAATCAATTGATAAAGATAACAATAAATCTGAATTATTTGACAAAAAAGTTTCTAATGCTGATAAATCAACATCGACAGATAAATTATGCCCTAAGTGTGGAGCAAATCTTGTTATAAGGAAAGTAAAAAAAGGTGATAATGTTGGAAAGTCATTTTATGGCTGCTCAAATTTCCCTAAATGTCGATATACAGAAAATATATAATTTCTTTAGTGAGAAAATAAAGTTGTTATAGGTAATTGCGAAACAAGTTCGCAATCTTGATTCCAATAAGGGTAAAATCCTGAAAAGACTGATTTTAAAGATATGCTTATGTGAAATGGGATTTTATTGCATAAAAACAAAGCAGATAGAATTATCTGCCTGTAAAACAGGTATGCAGTATGGAAGCTTATGCGATTAATGGTTTCAGACTGCGGATATATTGGTGCTTATGAATTCTATCAGCCACTATGACAGTGAGTAGTTGAGCCATACCGGCAAGCAGTAAATCAGCATGAAGAGTTTTTTCATTCTGTGTCTTACGGTCTGCAACACAAAAACTGCCTTTGAAATGATTGATGGCTTTCTCCACATTTACGCGTATTTTGTAAGTGGAATCCCATTCATCAGTACCACGTACACATCCCGGGTAAGCACGAAGATTCTGTTCAGGGTAGATGTAAATCATTCTTCCACAGGAAGAAGTTGTACATGGATTATCACAATGGCATACACGTTTGGATTTCTTGGTAGTATTGTTCCATTCCCATTTCATTTTCGGGCAGACAAACTTCATGGTGGGAAGTCCGCAACGTAAATGGGATTTGCTTCCTTCACGTTTCATTGGAAGCGAGGAATCATGTGGACAACAGGGAATGCCGTTGTCATTGACGGTATAATCAATTCCTTCGATTTTTAACTTGTTTTTTAGTGGAATATAAGCTCTTTCAAAGGAAGTTTCCTGTAGCAGGTATTTATAGATTTCGATGGAATCAAAAGCCGCATCCCCCAGAAATGTTTTTGGATTAATAAGAGGATGCTTTTCGAAGAAATCCTTTAACGTAGGGATTAGTGCTTTGGAATCTGCAAGGCTTTTATCTTCATCAGGTGAATCCAATTTCTTTTCCACAACGATTTCAGGATGAGAATTGAGAAAATCCTTATTGTAGAAAGAAATATGTCTGACAATGCCAAGTCCGTTTGTCACAATGCCGAATTTATAAGCATAACAGAAATGACCATTGATATACATCTGCTGGATGGCAGGATTTGCGGCAGCGTGTGGAGGCATAGAGCCATAGGCAGCTTTGTATGGGTCGTAGGAATCGTAAAGCCCTTTTGCCTTTTTAAATGCTTTAAGCTGTTTTATGATGCGGTTGGCATATTTTGGGTTATTCTCAGTAACCCACGCTTCAATACCTGATGTATCAAAAAGCAGCATGGAAGCCTTCACTTTATCAAGTTTTTGGCATATCGGTTCGGTCAGGTCAACCATATGGTCGAACATAGATTGTAAGTCCAAAAGGAAATCCTGTTTAAAGCGGGTAAATTTAGAGGCATCCGGAACAACATCAAAACCGCAAAAATCCCGTAGTTCCTGAGAGTATTTTAAGAATACAATCAGAAGGGATGTGGTTGGAATCGAGAAAATAAGCTGCAATAACAGAGCCCTGAGCATGGGATAAAGAAGATGCTTACGGGGTCTGCCGGTGGCAGCATGAAAATGGGAAATAAAAGACACCGGAACAATTTCATCAAGATTTATGGTTTCATCGAGAATGGAAAGAAACTCATATTTGTCATTATCAAATTTATTTTGGCAATCTGAAAAAATATCTGCCAAAGAAAGCTGTTTGTATGGTATCATATAGGTACAACTCCTTTACTGGTGGATTTGGTTAGTAGTTTCTGGACAATTCTATTATATCATAAGCCAGTGAGGAGTTGTTTGATTTTGGAACAAAAAATATCCCACATTTATGCGGGGTGTGGCATTTCGCAAATGACTAATAAAGTTGTTAAAAAGAAAGGAGAGCATGATGTATCCGAACATAAATACATCATACAAGAACTAAAATGATAGAGACACAGATTGCGATACCTACACTACTAAAAGTAGGTAAAGGAACAATGAAGAATCTTGGAACATATTTATTAGCCGGCAATATGAAAAATGCTGTTGTATATTTTGGAAATGGTCTTATTGATATGTTTGGACAGGAGATAATTGATAATCTTAAAAATGATGGCGTTAATGTAATTGAATACAAGGAACTTGATACGGTTAAGATAGAGGATATTATTGATTTAGCATTTTCAATTGATGCGAAGTGTCAGGTTATCGTTGGAATAGGTGGCGGAAAGGTAATTGATACTGCAAAATATGTAGCATATTTAAGAAAAATGCCATTTATCAGTATTCCGACCTCAGCATCTTCAGATGGTTTTTCAAGTGCAAGTGCATCACTTATAGTAAATGGAAGAAGAACATCGGTACCGGCAAGAATGGCATATGGCATTGTAGTTGATACCGATATTATTAAAAGTGCACCTGCGAAATTCATATATTCAGGAATCGGAGATATGGTGTCTAAGATTACTTCTTTATATGACTGGCAATATGAGTCAGGTATGGGATATTCTAAAATAAATGATTTCGCCGTAATGATAGCTAAAAAGGCAGTAAACAGTTTTGTAAGAACACCATTTAAGACGATACAGGACGATTTATTCTTAAAGGAGCTTGTAGATTCACTTGCAATGAGTGGAATTGCCAATGAAATTGCAGGTGGAAGTACACCTACAAGTGGCAGTGAGCATCTGATTTCACATTCGCTTGATAAAATGCTTGAAAGACCACAGTTACATGGTATTCAGGTAGGAATTGCAACTTATGTAATGAGTGTTGTTCAGGACCACAGATATGTTCGTGTAAATACAATATTTGAACAGACAGGCTTCTGGGATTATGTTGAGACATTAAATCTTGATGTAGAAGATTATATAAAGGCAGTGGATATGGCACCAACAATCAAGCCACATAGACACACATATCTACACGAAGAAAAATATAGAGATTTTGCAAAACAGGTATTATTAGAAGATAGTGTAATGAAGAGAATTTTTCACTTGGATTAGGAGGTATGGAGAATAGTATGAAATATGATGCTTTATTATTTGATTTAGATGGAACAATGTGGGATGCCACTGAAAATATAAGAATTTCATGGGAGATGGCTGCAAGAACTTTTGATGGATTAGAAGACAGGGTAATAACTAAAGAAGAACTTCAAAGTGTTATGGGCTTACCTATGGACGAAATAGCAGCAAGACTGTTCAAGGAATTTGATAAAGAAAAACAGCTTGAAATATTAGATAAATGTTGTGAGATTGAGAATGAATATCTGACAGAAAAAGGTGGAATTCTGTATCCTGAACTTGAGTCCACACTTGCAAAATTATCTGAAAAATACACACTTTGTATCGTAAGCAATGGTCAGGCAGGATATATTCAGACATTTTTAAATGCACATAATATGTCAAAATATTTTAAAGATTTTCAGAACTGGGGAGACAATAAAGTTCCAAAGGGTGAAAATATTAAGCTTGTAATTGAAAGAAATAATATAAAAAATGCAGCATATGTAGGTGATACACAAGGAGATGCAAATGCGGCAAAGATGGCAGGAATAGATTTTATTTATGCTGAATATGGCTTTGGAAATGTTGAAGAATATACATTTGCAATAAAGGAATTTAAGGATTTGCTTACGCTTTAAGAATGTAAAATTATTTATAAGAAAAGTATTTATAAGAAGAGAAATTTGTCATAGCATCTTCGCAACAAGACACGCAGAAATGGAGCTTCATATGAAAGTTAAGGTAATAAGGTCTAATAGAAAAACCATATCAATACAAGTTAATACTGACCTCACAGTTACAGTAAGAGCGCCGGGATATGCAACGAACAAAGACATAGATAAGATACTTCATGATAAGGAATCATGGATTATGAAGCATATGGAACAGATAAGAGAGCAAAATGCAAGATATGAATCATCAGGTCTTAAACATTTGACGAAAGCAGAAATCAAAGACTTAGCTGATAAGGCATTAAAATATATTCCACAGAGAGTTGAATATTTCTCGAAAATTGTAGGCGTAGATTATGGAAGAATTACAATTCGTAATCAGAGAACCAGATGGGGAAGCTGTAGCAGTAAGGGGAATCTTAATTTCAATTGTCTGATAATGTTGACACCAACAGAAGTGATTGATTATGTTGTAGTTCATGAACTTTGTCACAGAAAGGAAATGAACCATTCAAAGAATTTCTGGATAGAAGTTGAAAAAGTGCTTCCGGATTATAAGAGGTCAGTTAAATGGCTGAAGAACGAGGGAAGCCAGATAATAAGGCTATTAGATTCGAATGTAAAAATTTAGGTGAGGTAGAAAAAGTTATGGAAACAGAAATTATATTAGAAGAGTGGTCGCCTGTCTGTAATATACAGGCATTTGTAGAGAAAAGCGACAATGCATATTATTTTTATCTATGGATTAATCCTGAAAGTGAAGAACCTGAACTTAGAAGCTGCTGGATATGTAATAGAGTAAAAGCAACTAAAAATGTTGATTATCAAGCAATGGAGAACGGTGAAGCACCTTGTATGCCGCTTGATTTTGTGAATCATAATATATCAGGTATCGAACTAGATGATGACAAGCTGCATATTCAATGGTTTGAAGAGGGAGATGCAGCAGCACTTTTAGATGACGATAAAATAATTGCAGTGATTCCGGAGTTTAGTGGATATAATGGTTTTCATGGATATTCTATTTATGCTAAGGGAACAGGACCTTTTGCATGGGAATTAGAGCAGGCATATGAAAGATTTGAATATCTGGTGCGAAAAAGTAAGGAAAGATGGGATTATTTTGAAACTGATTTCTGGGGAGAAGCAGGAGGTGTGCAGGAGAGTTATATTAGTGCATTGAATAATTTCTGGGGCAATTATGAGAAATATTATGCAATTGATGGAGACAGATTTCCACCAAAGGCATTATTAGTTGGAAGAAGAAATAATGTACATTATGCTATTACAGCAGGTGTAAGTATAATACCAATGCCAAAAGTTGAAATGGAATATCAGGAGAAATATGAAGACTATAGACGTATTGAGTTAGGTTTTGCATGTACAGAAGAGCATAAGGCATTATTAAAGATGATGCTTGGAGTTATTTCGGGACTTTCTAATATGCCATGGACAGAACTTACATACTTAGGTCATGGACATACAATTCCATTTTCGAATATAAAAGGATATAACTACATAGTATTACTGAATGACAGAATGTTAGATAAAGAAGAGAGTGTCAAATATGAACCATTTATGGGCGAACAGATAAATCTATTGTGGATAAAGCCTATTACAACAGAAGAATATAATTATATCTATGAAAATGGTGTGGATTCATATTTAAAAGACAGGAATAAACAGGACATATATGTATTTAATGATAAATAAGATATTTAATGACAAATTATTCCATCTATGTTAAAATCAGATAAATAGCTATTATATTTGAATAGTTAATAAAAGACGTAGGGAAGGAGGAGATTATAATGTCAGAACTATATTGTTCGAATTGTAAGAAGTTACTTAGTAATGATGAGAAAGCATCTGGTAAATGTGCAAACTGTGGAGAGGAATTCTCAAGTACATTAATAGGTGCAACAAGACCAATCGAGGTAAATACTGACATATCTACTGAGAAAAATATTGTCGGTATGGTATTAAAAGTTATTGGTATTTTAATACTTATTGTTGGAACAATTACAAACTTTATACTTATAGACAAATATGAATATGAGTATACAATTTTTAGTTTCATTGTTCCGGAGTTAAGAACTATTGTTAGTGGAATGATACTTATCGGCTCTGCAGAAATTGTAAAGTTATTACAGGATATTAAGAACAGAATGAGATAAGAGAGCAATCTGAAATGGAAATAAAATTTTCATTTTATACATAAGATAAATATATAAGAAACCGAAAAACCATATAAGAACCATATAATAAACGATGCATATTCAAGTTGACACATATTTTAGTATGTGATAAAATCAGAAATGGTTTTGTAATAACAATTCAATATAATATGCATTGAGGGTGCAAAGTAGATTATGAAGAATCTTTTAGAGAATAACCGCCATCGGCTGTAAGCGGTTTAAGATATTCATAGATTGAAATTTCACACCGGAGCATTGTCTTTGAAATATTTGAAATAAAATATAAGTAGGAGACGACGTGAGTGAGCGTTAATCACATCGAGAGTTTACATATCAGAAGATATATAAATTATAATAAAGATATGAATAAGAAGTTATCTAATCATATACAGATATAAGTTTATATAATTAGATATAAATACGGATTTATTTTATATAACGGATATCGATAGTAAATAAGATATCAGATATGTAAGAATATGGGTGGTACCGCGGATAATATTCGTCCCAGCTAGGAGAGAGTCCTGGCTGGGATTTTTTGCTTACCAGGAAATTTCGTTGAAATTGTCCTGGTAAGCAAAAAACGCTTCGCGAGGATCGCACTGCGGCGGAGCAGAAAATGTTGCTATAGCAACCCGCCGCAGGCGGAGAATGTCGCAAGCGACATTCTTTATTC
>OMVQ01000040.1 GCA_900314555.1 uncultured Eubacteriales bacterium
TGCAGTAATGCATGTAGCTGACTAATACTAATAGGTCGAAAGCTTAACCAAAACGGTTTAGGAAAGAGGACGGAAGTCAGAGAATTGTGAAGATAAGTTAATGTGTAGTTTTGAAGGTACACGAATATATAAAATGGGAAAGAGAACAGAATATGTTCTCTTTTTTGTTGTATAGAAATATGTTGGTTTAATCTTTTTTAAGAAATTTGAGGATAAAAAATGTTAATTAAAAATGTGTAGATAAAATATATTAAGATGAAAGTTTATAATAAATATGATGTTATAGAGGATTAAATATGCTATAATATTAAATTGTTACTATTATAATTTATAATGTATTCACAGGAGGAATCTATGTATAAAAACTATATTTTTGATTTATACGGAACATTAATTGACATCAATACTAATGAATGGAATGCTAATTTATGGAAGAAGATGCAGGAATTCTATGCATTTCAGGGGGCTATGTATAAAACGGCGGATTTGAAAAGAGAATATTTCAGGATATGTGAAGAAGAGGAAAAGAAAATGTCAGATAAATATGACTATCCTGAGATAAAGGTTGAGAATGTATTTATGAAATTATTTCATAACAAGGGGATAGATATAGACATGAATACATGCATTACGGCAGGCCAGTTTTTCAGAATTATATCTACTAAATATATAAGATTATATGATGGTGTAGTTGAAATATTAGAGTTATTAAAGAAGAATAATAAGAAAATATATCTTTTATCAAATGCACAGCAGATTTTTACGGAATATGAGATGAAATATTTAGATATATATAAATATTTTGATGGAATAGTATTTTCGTCTGATGAGGAATGCAGAAAGCCATCAGAGACATTCTATAATATAGTATTGAACCGATATAATTTAAAAAAAGAAGAATCAGTAATGATAGGAAATGACTGGATATCAGATATTGAGGGAGCGAAGAATGCGGGAATTGCTTCAGTATATTTACATACTAATATATCGCCAAGGGAGACTATTATTGAAAATGTACAGGCAGATTATATTATAGAAGATGGAAATATAGAAAGTATAAGAAAAATTATTGCATAACACATAATAATTTTAGTGAAATTGTATAAAAATCTACTTCTAATTTTATAATTGTTATGTTATAATAACATTTAACCATTAAAATAAAAAGGAGGACATTATGAAAAAGAGATTAAAAGCGTTACTTATTGCATTAGTGCTTTTGGTAACATCAGTAATTTCAATTAATGGTGATTACATTGTTGCTAATGCAGCAAATGATGGAATAACAGTTAATTTCCATTTCACAGGGGCAAGCAGTTATGATGATTACAGATTGTGGTTGTGGACAATTGGCGATGGCTGGGAAGCTAAGATGACAGCCGGTGCTAATGAAGCAACATACGCAATGCAGACCGAGACATCTACATTAAAGATTGGTTACATTGTTAAGAAAGGTGATGGCTGGGAAGGCAAAGATTATGATGCTGACAGATTTATCGACCTTTCAAAATATGTTTCAGGTACAGTTGAAGTTTATATTACTTCAAAAGTAGGAGAAGTTACAATTGATGATTCAAAAGCTGTAACAGGTCTTAAACTTACATCTGCTAAGACAGAAGATTTAGAGAATATCACATTTACATCAGCAGTTGATATAACAGATGTAAATGCACTTAATCTTAAAATTAAGAACACAACAGATGACACATATGAGACAATCAAGAGTGTTACAGGTAGTGGAACTTCATTTACAATCACAGTTGCTCAGAAGTTAAATAACTTAAAGAGCTATGAGATTGAATACCTTGATGGTATGACATTTATGGTATCATTACCAGATGTATATTCAAATGATGAATTTGAAGGAAAATATACTTATACAGGTAATGACTTAGGTGCTACATGGTCAGCTTCTAAAACAGACTTCAGAGTTTGGGCTCCATTAGCAACAGCAGTTTCTATTAACTTATATCAGTCAGGAACAGCAGGAACAGACGATAAGATTTCTACAACTCCTATGACAGCTGATGTAAATGGTACATGGGTAGCTTCAATTGATGGAGACTTAAATGGTGTATATTACACATATACAGCAACAGTTAACGGAAAAGTTGTTGAAGATATCATTGATCCATATGCAAGAACTTCAGGTGTTAATGGTAACAGAGGTATGATTATCGACCTTGATTCTACAGATCCTGAAGGTTGGGCAAATGATAAGAGCCCTGCAACATCATCTAACTATGTTGATGATGTACTTTATGAATTACATATCAGAGATTTCTCTATTGACGCATCTTCTGGTATGAAGAACAAAGGTAAATACTTAGCATTTACAGAAAAAGGAACAGTTAACTCATACGGACAGTCAACAGGTATTGATTACTTAAAAGACTTAGGTGTTACACATGTTCATTTATTACCAACATTTGACTATGCTTCAGTTGATGAAACAAAGTTAGATACACCACAGTATAACTGGGGATATGATCCACAGAACTTTAACATTCCAGAAGGTTCTTATTCAACAGATCCTTACAACGGAGCAGTTAGAGTAAATGAATTCAAACAGATGGTACAGGCATTACATAACGAGGGTATCAGCGTTGTAATGGACGTTGTATACGGTCACGTTAACAGTGCTTCAGATTTCAGTATTAGTAAACTTACACCAAATTATTATTCAAGACCTAATTCAAGTGCTTCAGGTTGTGGTAATGATACAGCAACAGAACGTTCTATGAATAGAAAATATATCGTTGATTCAGTAGTTTACTGGGCAACAGAATATCATATTGATGGTTTCAGAATTGACCAGGAAGGTTTATTTGATACAGACACAATTAATGCGATGACAGATGCACTTCATGCAATAAATCCTAACATCATTGTATATGGTGAAGGATGGAATATGTCATCAACAGTTACAACAAAAGATGTTAAGTTAGCAAGCCAGTCTGCTGCTGATGAGACACTTGGTTCAGGATACTTCAGTGATGCTATGCGTGATGCATTAAAAGGTTCAGTATTTGATACAACACCAGGTTATGTAACAGGTGGTTTCACAAAATTAGGTGCAGTATTAGATTCAATCATTGCTAATCCAGGTTGGCAGTGGACACCAAATCAGGTAATTAACTACAATTCTTGTCACGATAATTATACATTATTTGATAGAATTACAATTACTGATGGAAATACAGAGACAAGCTTTGCAGACAGAGTTAAACAGAATAACTTAGCTGCAGCAATCGTATTTTCTTCACAGGGTGTTCCTTTCATTCAGGCTGGTGAAGAAATCTTAAGAACTAAACCAAATGGTGATGGAACATATGAAGAGAACAGTTATTGCTCACCAGATGCAATCAACTCTATTAAATGGGATACATTAAATGAAGCAGCATATGCAACAACACATGATTACTATAAGGGACTTATAGCATTCAGAAAAGCACATGCAGGCTTAAGAATGACATCTGATACAGATATCGATAATAACCTTACATTCTTACTTAAGGGTGAAAGAGATGACAGTGCAATTGCATACCAGATAGCAGGTGGAGCAAATGGAGAAGCTTCTGATGGTATCGTTGTAGTTTATAACCCAAGCAATGCAACTGTAAGTGTTGATTTACCAGAAGGTGAATGGGGCATTTACGTTCAGGGTGACAAAGCTGGTAATGAATTATTAGGAACAGCAACAGGTAGTGTTTCAGTTGATGCTGTATCTTGTACAATCCTTGTAAAAGGTAATAAAGCAAATACAGACACAAATGGCAACGGAAATGGTAATGGTAATGGTAATACAGCTAAAGATGACAATGCAGCAATCGTTAAGACAGGTGATTCTTCAACAAGAACAATTATGTTTATCGGTGTTGGTGTAGTTGCATTAGCAGTAGTAACAGTACTCGTTGCAAAAAGAAAAAAAGAATTAAATTAATTTCAAGGGTGCGTTATTATGGAAAGAGTTAAAAAAATAATACTTATGGCTGCCGCTTTTGCGGTAGTCGTAGGGATGACATTTATTAATAATAATGTTGCATATGCAGATAATGCTAAAACTGTAAATATACATTATCATAGAGATGATGCAAACTACAGTGGTTATACAATAGCTGTATGGGATGAATATACTCAGGGAACTGATTACGAACTTAAAGCAAATGGTAATGAAGGTGTAGTTAGTTATACATGTTCATCAGCCGAGGCAACAGTTGTTACATTTGTAGTTAAACCAAAGGATGGTTCAGATGCTGAATATGGCAAAAACAGAACAGTTGATATTAGTGAAGTAACTGGAGATTCTATTGATGTATATGTTAAATCTGGAGTAGATAATTTCTCTACAAAAGGTTTTGACGAACTTGGTGGAATTGAAGTGACAACTCAGGAATCAACAAGTCAGGCTGCCCAGACAACAGAGGCAACAACTCAGGAATCAACAACAGCAAATGAAGAAACAACTGCAGGCGAGGAAACAACAGTTGCTGCTGATACAGCAGTAGCTAATAATGAAACTCAGCCAGCAAATAATGCTACTGTTTCAGATGCTAAGAATAAAGATTATTCAGTTGGTACAGGAACAGTAATTATAGTTGATATAGTTTCAATTATAGTTTTAGGTGTTGGTTCATACCTTATATGTAACAAAAAACAGCAGTAATTATTTAATAAAATTAAATAATAAAATATGAATAAAAGGTTCTTTATGTTAATAGATTATGAAGAAATTATGTCTTATGTATCTATTATGTAAAGAACCTTTTTTCTGTCTTGCACAAGAATTTTATCTATGTTATATTCTATATGTTCGTTAGAATATCAGTAAATTAAATATATAATTAAACGTATTATGATTAATTATATTTATAAGATTTATTTGAGCAGATTTTAGTATTCATTTAGAAATAATATTTATAAGAAAGGAATTACATTTTTATATGTAATAGAGGGTAAATTTCGTGAGCAAAAGTAAAAGATATAATATGGAAATAGTCAATAAATATTCTACAAAAGAATTTGAGGATAAATATACATATACAGAAAATGATTTAGGCGCAAACTGGACAAAGGATAAAACAGTTTTCAAGATATGGTCACCTGTAGCTGAGAAGATGTCACTTAATCTTTATAGAACAGGAAATGCCACAGAAGATACATTAATTTCATCACAAGAAATGAAATTAGAGGATAAGGGTGTATGGACAGCCTGTGTTAAAGAGGATATAAAAAATGTTTATTATACTTATACATCAGTAATAGATGGAGTAAGTAGTGAATTTTGTGATCCATATGCTAAGGCATGTGGAGTAAATGGCAAGAGAGCAATGGTAATTAATTTGGAAGAAACTAATCCTGATAATTGGGATAAAGACAGTAATCCAAATGAAAAGTTACCATTATGTGAGTCATTCATATATGAATTGCATACCAGAGATTTTTCAGCAGATAAGTCATCAGATATTAAGAATAGAGGTAAATTCCTAGGATTAGCTGAAACAGGAACAACTGTAGATGGTGAGGGAAAGATTAAATCAGGACTTGACCATATTAAAGAATTGGGAATAACACATTTACATTTATTACCATTTTATGATTATGCAACAATAGATGAGTCTAAAGAATATGACAGTAAGGAATATAACTGGGGATATGATCCTTTGAATTATAATGTGCCTGAGGGTTCGTATTCAACTAATCCATTTGATGGTGATGTAAGAATAAGAGAATTAAAAGAGACAATTAAAGAATTACACGAAAACGGAATAAGTGTAATTATGGATGTGGTTTATAATCACACTTATAATGAAGATTTCTGTTTCAATAAAGCAGTACCGGGATATTTCTACAGAATGGATAAGGATGGTGTAATGTCTGATGGTTCTGCTTGTGGAAATGATACTGCATCTGAGAGAAGTATGGTCAGCAAATATTTTGTGGATTCTGTATTATATTGGGCTAAAGAATATCACATTGATGGATTTAGATTTGATCTTGTAGGTCTTATTGATGTTGATACAATTAATAAGATTAGAGAGGGACTTGATAAAATAAGACCAAATATTATGATGTATGGCGAGGGCTGGACATTAAATACTAAATTGACAAAGAAAAATGTATTGTTAGCCACACAGAAAAATGTAGACAAGCTTAATAATTTTGCGATGTTTAGTGATAACATCAGGGATGCCATCAAGGGTAGTGTATTTGAGGAAGATGAAAAAGGTTTCATATCAGGTGATACAGAGGGATATGATGAGCTTAAGAAATCTATATTAGGTCTGCCTGACTGGAGCAGTACTCCAAATGAAGTAGTAAATTATACTTCATGTCATGATAATTATACATTGTTTGATAAGATACATTTATGTAATGAGGGGATATCATTTGAACAGGCTGTTAAACAGAACCTTCTTGCTATTTCAATTGTAATGCTATCACAGGGAATACCTCTTATGCATGCAGGCGAGGAAATGTTAAGAACCAAAGAAGATGAGAATGGTGAATATGTAAGCGACAGCGTAAGATCATCTGATTATGTTAATTCAATTAAATGGGATAATCTTAAGAAGAAAGAATATTATGATGTGTATGAATATTATAAAGGTCTGATTGCATTTAGAAAGGCACATAAAGTTTTCATGATGTCAGATGCAAAGGAAATTAAAAAGAAAATTTCCTTTATTGATACTGATGATGAAAAGGTAATTGCATATAAATTGATAGAAGATGATAAAGAGATTTATGTAATCTTTAATGCCGATGATAAAGAAAGAGATGTTAAGATAGGTTCTGAAAATGATGTGTTTAAATGTTATATTAATGATAAAAAGGCAGGAAATTCAGAATTAGAAAGCTGCAATGGAGTGGTAAGTGTAAAGGGAACATCTTGTAAGGTATTAATCCCTGTTCTTAACAACGGCAGTAGAATCTCTTATAATTAAATCAGCTCTTAAGATTGCCTTACTGATAGGAATATTATTAATCAGGCAGTCTAATAACATCATAGCACTTTTGCCTAAACTTAATCTGTCCTGACGAATAGAAGTAAGTTGCGGAGTTATACTCTGACATATTGGTAGATCGTCAAAGCCAATAATGCTTATATCCTCAGGAACTTTAAGACCACGTTTCTGAACTTCTGATATTGCACCTGATGCAATTAAGTCGCTGGCACAGATAATAGCTGTTGCACCACGATCAATGAATTTAGGAACGTGGTATTTAGCGCAATCAGGAACGTAATATCCGGATTCTAATAAATGTGGATCAACATAAAGATTAAGTTCATTCATAATAGTAGAAAATGCCTGGGTCTGCTGGGAAGATACCATAGTATTTCTTGCACCGTTAAGGAATGCAATCTTAGTATGTCCAAGTGAATGTAAATGATGAATTGCGAGTTTGAGACCTTCATAGTGATCTGTTCCAACATAGCCTACTTTAGGATTGTTTAATACATAATTATCAAAAAGAACAGTTGGCATCCTGGTTTTACTTATTTGCATACTGTAGTCGTTATGAATTGAAAAACCAATCATAAATGCACCACTATAACCATTGGTAATCATAAATTTATCATATTCATTTTTACTTTGTGCATTTAAATTAGAAGGAACTATATCAACCTTCCAGTTACGGATTTCGGCGGATTGCTTAAATCCTTGAATTAAATCATATCCGAATTGTTCTCTGTTTTCATAATCCATATTCTCTATAAAAACACAGACTTTTCTTTCAAATTGACCGTTAAGACCTGTAAAATGTTTACGTCTCTTAGGGGAATAACCAAGTTCTATGGCAGCGGCTATGACTTTATCTCTTGTTTCGTCACTTATATCTGTTGCATTATTAAGCCCTTTAGAAACGGTACTTGAGGCGATGCCAAGATAATCAGAAATGTCTTTAATTGTTACCATATATAAGTCCTCCAAAATATAGAAAATATAATTCAAGTATAATTTAGATATTAATTTTGAATATAATAAGTATAATTTTAAATATTAGTTTTAAATATAATTTTAAGTATAATTTTAAATATTAGTTTTTAATTTTATAAATATAATTATAAAAATATAATCATGAAATATTGATATATATAATATAGCAAACTAGTATGAAATAAGCAATAAGAAATTTCGGTAATTTTCGAAAAAATACGAAAAAACTACGAAAATAGTAAATAAAGGAAATATTTATAATTTATTATCTTGACTACGTAGTTGGCTAATGATAAAATTAAGTTGTATTTCGGAATAACAACAATGAGGTGAAAATATGGCTGAAATGATGAATGAAAAAAAAGACAGAGCATTGAAGCGTGGAGCAGGATTATTGCTTCCAATAAGCAGTTTACCATCACCATATGGTATTGGTACACTTGGTAAAGAAGCTTACAAGTTCGTCGATTATTTAGTTGAAGCAGGTCAGAAATATTGGCAGGTGCTTCCGGTAGGACCTACAAGTTATGGAGATAGTCCATACCAGTCTTTTTCAGCTTTTGCAGGTAATCCTTACTTTATTGATTTAGATTATCTTGTTGAAGAAGGATTAATAACAAAGGCTCAGATTAAGAAATTCCCTTGGGGAGATAATGCAGAGTATATTGATTATGCAACTGTATATGGTTCAAGATTCCAGATTTTAAGAATGGCATTTAATAATAGTACATATGCAGAGACACAGGAATATGCACAGTTTGAAAAAGATAACGAATATTGGTTAGATGACTATAGTTTATATATGGCTGTTAAGTTCAAGTTTGACAATCAGGAATGGTCAAAATGGGACTACGATATTAAAGCCAGACAGCCTGAAGCAATAGACAGATATAAAGAAGAACTTAAAGATGATATTGCTTTCTGGAAATTCTGTCAGTTCAAGTTCTTTGAACAGTGGAATAAATTACGTGCTTATGCAAATGAAAGTGGCATAGAGATGATAGGAGATATTCCTATTTATGTAGCTATGGACAGTGCCGATGTATGGGCTCATAAAGATTTATTCGAACTTGATGAAGACTTCGAGCAGATTAATGTTGCAGGTGTTCCACCAGATGCATTTTCAGAGGATGGACAGTTATGGGGTAATCCGTTATATAACTGGAACAGAATGGAAGAATGTGATTTTGAGTGGTGGAAACAGAGAATGGCAAGCAATTCTAAGTTATATGATTATATTAGAATTGACCATTTCATTGGTGTTGTAAATTATTACTCAATTAAAGCAGGCTGTGTAAATGCTAAAGAGGGTGTCTGGAGACAGGGACCTGGCAAGAAGCTTACAGATGCTATAGATAGTGCAATCGGAGATGCTAAGATAATTGCTGAAGATTTAGGAATAGTAAGTCCTGCAGTAAGAGAATTATTAGCAGAGACAGGCTATCCTGGAATGAACATCATTGAGTTTGCATTTGATGGTGGCCCTACTAACTCACATTTACCACATAATTATAAACCTAATTCATTAGTATATGGTGGTACACATGATAATGAAACTGTAGTAGGATATTTCTCAAGCAGAAGTGCAGCAGATCTTAAATATGCATACAAATATCTTGGAGTTACCAAGAAATCAGAGATTCCTGCAGCAGTATTAAAAGCAGCATATGCAAGTGTTGCAGCAATAGCAATATTCCAGGTACAGGATATATTAGAGCTTGGAAATGAGGCAAGAATGAATACACCATCTACAGTTGGAGATAACTGGAAATGGAGAATGTTAAAAGGAAGCCTTACAAAGAAGAAAGCGAAAGAACTTAAAGCCTTAGCAGAATTCTATGCTAGACTTTAGTAAATATAAAAACAAAAATAATATAATTGAGCAGATAGGAGAAAAAGAAGGAATGAGTACATTTAAGGAGAACATTGTAACTATTTTAGACCTTGATTACAACAAGACAATTAAGGAAGCATCTACAGTAGAACTTTACAATGCAGTATCAAAAGCAGCCATGAAGAGTTTAGCTAATCAGTGGTCATGGGAAACAGATAGCAAAAAAGTATGTTACTTTTCAGCAGAGTTTCTTATTGGTAGATTAGTATACAACAACCTTATGAACCTTGGACTTATGAATCAGTTAGCTGATTTATTCGCTGAGAACGGAATCGATATCAGAGTATTTGAAGAAATCGAAGATAATGCACAGGGTAATGGTGGTTTAGGACGTCTTGCAGCTTGTTTCTTAGATTCAGCAGCTACACAGAACGTTACATTAAATGGTTATGGTATCAGATATCGTTATGGTATCTACAAACAGTACTTTGAAAATGGTTTCCAGAAAGAAACAGCCGATAACTGGACAAAATTCGGTGATCCATGGTCAATCAGAAGAGAAGAAGATAAAGTAAGAATCGACTTCAAGGGACAGTCAGTTTGGGCAGTACCATATGATACTCCTGTAATTGGTTATGGCGCAGCTAAGATTAATACATTAAGATTATGGCAGGCAGAACCAATTGAAGAATTTAACTTTGCTTTATTTAATGATCAGAAATATGATAAATCTTTCAAAGAAAAGAATGATGCAGAGGCTATTACAGCTGTATTATATCCAAATGATTCAACAGATGCTGGTAAGAAATTAAGATTAAAACAGCAGTATTTCTTCTCAAGTGCATCTCTTCAGGATATTCTTAAGAAATACAAAGCTAAATATGGCAATGATTTCTCTAAATTATCTAAAGAATATGCTATCCAGCTTAATGATACACATCCAGTTGTTTCAGTACCTGAATTATGTCGTATCCTTGTTGAAAATGAAGGACTTTCATTCAACAAAGCATTAAAGATTTGTAAAGAAGTATTTGCTTATACAAACCATACAGTTATGGCAGAAGCTCTTGAAAAATGGAGTATCAAATTATTTAAGTCTGTACTTCCAAATGTATACAAATATGTTGTTAAGATTAACAATGCATTAATCAAAGACTTAGAGAAAATGGGAATCACAGGAACAGATGTTGAAAAATATCAGATTATTGATAACCCATATGATGATAACAAAGCTTGGTATATCATCCATATGGCAAGACTTGCAATCTACGCTAGCCATTCAACAAATGGTGTTGCTGCAATCCATACAGAGATTCTTAAGAATGATGCATTAAAAGAGTGGTATGAAATCTACCCAGAACGTTTCAACAACAAGACAAATGGTATTACTCAGAGAAGATGGCTTGCACTTGCTAACGAAGAACTTGCAGGCTTCATAAATGATAAGATCGGCAATGGCTGGATTACAAACCTTGATGAATTAAAGAAACTTGAAAAATTCAAATCTGATAAGAACGTTATCAAAGAATTTGATGCTATCAAGAAGATTAAGAAACAGCAGCTTGCTGAATATATTAAAGAAAAAGAAGGAATTGATGTAAATCCTAACTTCATTTTCGATATTCAGGTTAAGAGATTACATGAGTACAAACGTCAGTTATTAAATGCATTCTCAATCCTTGATATATATTATGGATTAAAAGATGGTAGAATTAAAGATTTTACACCAACAGTATTTATCTTTGGTGCAAAAGCAGCTCCAGGATATGCAAGAGCTAAAGGTATCATCAAATTCATAAATGAAATCGCTAAAATGATAGCAAATGATCCAGAAGTAAATGATAAATTACAGGTTGTATTTATCTCTAACTACTGTGTATCATATGCAGAGAAGATTACTCCAGCAGCAGATGTTTCTGAGCAGATTTCTACAGCAGGTACAGAAGCTTCAGGTACAGGTAATATGAAGTTTATGTTAAACGGTGCTGTTACATTAGGAACATACGATGGAGCAAATGTTGAAATCGTTGCAGAAGCAGGCGAAGAAAACAACTACATCTTTGGTGCAAGAGTAGAAGATATTGAGAAGATTAAAGATTCATATGATCCTAAGAAGATTTACAATGAGAACCCAAGAATTAAGAAAGTTGTAGATACATTAATCGATGGAACATTAAGTGATGATGGAACAGGATTATTCCAGAACTTATACAACTCATTATTTGAGACACTTCCATGGGAGAAAGCTGATAAGTACTACTTATTAGAAGACTTAATGTCATACTGTGATGCTAAATTACAGGTTAACAAAGATTATGCTGATACATTAAAATTCAGAGAAAAATGCTTCATAAATACAGCAAATGCAGGTAAGTTCTCATCAGACAGAACAATCCTTCAGTATGCTAAAGAAATCTGGGAAGCATAATAGATATTAAGAAATAAAATTAATAGATTAGAGCAATAATCAAATAAAAGCGGTGTATGTAGAAATACATACATCGCTTTCTAGAGTTATAGGACAGAACGTGTTGATGAAAACCGTCTTAAACCATTGAAAATAAAGGGTTTAAGGCGGTTTAATCTTTTTAAAACTGTATAGATTAAAAAAATATTTGCACTATATAAAGTTATTTAGATTGAATAAGATATAGCTAGAGGACCATCAAAATTATAAGAATTCTGACTTTCGGATGATAACTTAACACTTTTAACTATATCATTTATATTAGCACTTATTGAACCATTGGTAACTGGAATTTCCTTAGTGCCATCAAAGTAATAG
Source organism: uncultured Eubacteriales bacterium (assembly GCA_900314555.1). GTDB lineage: Bacteria > Bacillota > Clostridia > Lachnospirales > Lachnospiraceae > Bovifimicola. Next base: position 12,563 of record OMVQ01000040.1, read on the forward strand.
GCGAGACGATATTCACCGCCGATTTGTCCGCTAAGTGAGTCCATTTGGAAATCTGAGAAATTCACCACTCTCAGATATCGTCCTGATTTTAACTGTTCTATAGATGTGTTACCACATTCAAGCTTGTAACTGTTACACTCTCCTGTTGGATTAATTCCAAGATAAAAGGCAAATCTTGCATTACCTGTAATATATTGTGCAATATTATCCTTAATTAATTCAAGTCTCTTAAGTGCTATACCCTCGTAGGAATAAGGGAGCTTTGGAGTGAGTGTTATATTGAGTTTATCAGGTGAAGTTCTGTACGAATCAGAGTCACCACATTTAATAGAGTCTGAATTAATAGATTTATCAGAGTCAGAAGTGTTAGATAATTCATATTCAGGAACAACACTTTTACCAATATCAAATGAAGAATATTTAGGATAAATCATAGATGCATCAAGACGTTTTAAGTAGTAGTCGAATAATTCGCCTACGCATTGCCCCTCTAAAATTACTGTGTCGTATGTCATATCTTCTGAAAATGCCTTTGCGTTTGAACGGTCTTTAACCATAATGAGTGCATTGGCAACTTTGGTACTGAGAGAATCAAGTATATTATCATCTTTAGAACTGTATTTAAAATCATTGTATAATTCAACATCAGCAGGAGAAGTGCATTGCACTACAAATTCACCTGAATAGGTTGTTGATGAATATGATGCATTTATTCCGTTAGAGTTGATTATACGACAAGTAGAAGTTGTTATAAATATTTCTGAAGAATTTATAAATGCATTGGTTGTCTCACTAACAGTATCGTTTACAAATAATGCATTTACAATATCTGTTGCAGATAAGTTATCAGTTTCATTTACAGATTTATTTGCAGATGAGTTATCAGTTTCATTTACAGATTTATTTGTAGATAAATTATCAGCTTCAACAAACATTGCGTCTCCATGAGGTAGTTTATAATATGGGTTTCTAACAGAAAGTGCTGCTTCGTAGGCAGAAAGAATATTTTCGTTAAGCTCCATATCTGACATAGAACTATTAAGGAGGCAGCTTGCACTGCCACGCATATTAGTATCGTTATAAACGAAATCTCTATAAAGGGTTATTTCATATTTACTGACATTCTTGTTACGTGTTAAGTTAAGCGAATGTTTAATATAAAATAATTCCTGGGTTTCAATTATATTTTCATTAATTAGGAAGTTCTGGATATCATTCTGGCTTAGAACTTCTATAATTCTATCAATCATATTATTCATTGTAATCTCCATTTATATTTATATTATAGGTTAGCTGATTTTGACACGAGCTTTAATTGCGCTGCCACCATCAGATACTTTTACCCATTCTTTGTAACCTTTACCACAATAACCACAACCACTAAGTTCTAATTTATCAGAAACCATTGTAATAGATTTAAGCAAATCAGGAACATATCCGGATAGACAGATAGGGGAGAATATTTTACCAGTTAATTTACCGTCCTTAATCTCTCTGCCTATATTAACCATACACTGTATGCCCCAGTTCTTAGGGTCTTCCATACCGCTTGCTGCATTTTCAAGGAGAAAACCATACTTAATACTTTTAATCATTTCTTCAAGAGTATCTGTTCCTGATTCAAAATAGGTATTAGTCATTCGGGTGTATGCTTTTCGCTCATAAGATTCTCGTCTTCCGTTGCCGGTAGGTGATACATTTAAAATGTCAGCACTTTGTAAATCGTTAATTCCGGATTTCAAAATACCTTTTTCAATAATTACAGTATCATTAGAAATCATACCCTCATCATCAAAGAAATAAGAGCCACATTCATTGCAAGTAGCAGCATTATCATGCATGGTTACAAGTGAAGAGGCTACCTGTTTGTTCATATAAGATTTAGCTAAGGCTCTGTCTTTAACGAACATATCCATTTCCACACCATGTCCGAATGCTTCATGGGCAATTAATCCCGTTACATCAGGCAGACATATTACGTCATATTCCCCGGGAACAGGAGGAGTGCTGTCTAGAAGCTCTGTTACGCATTTGCAGGCATATGAAACATCACAGTTCATTTCATCTAATAATTCTGCACCGCCAAGTGTTGAAAATGTCTGTAGAAAATAGTGTGTTTTATCATCTTTAGTAGCTAGTGGTTGTAAAACACCATTTGACCACATAAGATGCTGTTCTAAATCTTTATTGGATGATAAGAACATTTTATGGATATTTAAGTATTGGAAAATGCATACACAATCAATTATTGAATCACTATATTGCATAGCTTTTGAATAAATATCAGATAATTTGGAAGTTATGTCAGAATCGCTCATATCAGCAGGATTAATCTCATAGGTCGTAGATTTATTAAAGGAAATAAATTCATCAGATGAATCCGGAATTCTAAAATCACTAATTAAAGACTGACTATTATATTTAGAAATGTTTTCTGAAATAATTGATGGTATTGTATTCATAAAATCAGATGAAAAATCATTGAAAGAATATTCGTATAGTCCAATTGAAGAATTAAGGCGTATAACTGCACCTGTATTAGAAAATGTATTATCTTTTATAGTTGTACCGCTTTTTGAAAAACGATAATTTCTTCCGGATGTCTTTTCTACCAGAATAGAAACATTGTCATATTGTTTGGAAAGCACCTTTTGCAAGTGTGCAAAAGATGCCTTATTTTCTGAAAATATTGTATTATCTACGTTCATTATCTTGTCTCTCCCATAAAGAATAATGCTAATGTTCCGGGACCTGAATGTGCGCCTACTGTAGGGCATACATAGTTAATCATGAAATTCTGGATACCAAGACGGGCCTTAATCTGTTCTGCTACATACTGGGCATCCTCTAGGCAATCTCCATGTGAGATAAATACGATGTCATTATCATAACCTTTACAGGTTTTCTCCATATTGTCAACAAGGGCATTAAGGGCTTTCTTTCTTCCGCGGACATTATTAAGAGGAATTAAACGTCCTTCATTATCTACGTGAAGTACAGGTTTTACATTAATCATTGTGCCGATTATGGCTGCGGCTTTTGATACTCTGCCTCCTCTGTGTAAATGATGTAAATCATCTACAGTAAACTGATGACAGAAGTGTAATTTGTTATCTTCTAACCATTTGACATTATCTTCGATTGACATATCATTGTCACGATTCTGAACTGCCTTATATACGAATAATCCCTCGCCCATAGAAGCACATTTAGAGTCAATTACAATTACTTTATTATTCTTATATTCCTCTGATAAATCTCTTGCTATTACAGCAGTTGTGTTATAGCTGCTACTAAGAGCAGAAGAAAATGAAATGTGTAAAACATCTAATCCCTGGTCTAAATATTTTCTGAAGCATTTTTCAACTACTTCGGGATTACATGCCATAGTTGTTGGCATTTTTCCATTACGCATTTTGTTATAAAATTCAGATGGTTCCATATTGACTTCATCGCCATAGACAACATCATCCATATTATAGTATAAAGGTATAATTTCAATACCATGTTCAGTTGTATAGGAAAGTGGTAAATCACATGTTGTATCACTTGTAATAATATAATTTTGCATATATTCAGATTCCTTTCATATTCAGTTTAATATACATTTCTGACATAAATTATTATGCCAATTTTTTGGTGTAGTGTCAATAAATTTATAAGTATCTTGCGGCAGTATGATATTAATTTTCAATAATTAAATCGACACGTTTTGCAAGCTTTTGCAAATTATGAAAATCGTTATTTGTTTTGAGATGATATTCTGATTTGCCATCAAATATAACGGACACTTTCTTGGTAAATGTTATGACATTCGAAGATACTTTTTCTGATATTGAATCTTTAGAATTGGTATTCTTGAAAGTAGTATTTTCAGAATTAATATCTTCAGTAATTACAAAGCTGGCATTATATTTCTTACAAAGACCATAAGTAGATGAAAGTCCGATTCCTGTTCCACCACTATCTTTATGAGTTGTTATACGTTTCATTCCAAGATTCATAAGTACATTATCATCAAATGTATTGCCACTATCATAAATGTCTAATGTTGGAAATTCAACTTCTGAATTAATATTTATATAAATATTTTTGCCATTATTATATTTGGTTGCAATAAATGCATTTTCAATTAAGTCAGCAAGTATAGTGTTAAAGTCGCTCTCATCAATTAACTTGCCAATAAATGTATCTAAATCTCCTGCAATATTTACATTCATAGTTATATCAGAGGCAGAACATTTCTGTCTCATATAGTTAAGAAGTGCATCGATAACTATATATCCGGTTGTAGGAAGATTAGTATTAAAAGTTGAGCAATTGTTAATAATGCCTTTTCGTTCCATAGATAACTTATCAAGTTGTGCAAGTATTTTATCTTTGTCCTGTGTAGATGGATTATCTGAACAGATAAAGTTCCTGACAGTAAGTTCGAGAGCAGGAATAAGCTTATTATCTTTATGTATGAGAGAAGATAGAACTTCGTTGTCGTTTTTAAGCGTGGAAAGTTCGTTTTTTAGAATCTCAAGTTCACGATTATAAACAGCTTTAATATAAGTTGCTTTGAGCCTGCTACGCCACCAGATGAATATAAAAATGGAGCTAATAATTACAAATATTTGTGGAAGTATAAAATATTTGTATGTATCTTCAGCAGCAAATTTTAAAATGATTGCACATATTAAAATTGTAAGTCCTATATAAATACCAATATAATTATATTTTTCTGATTTCAAAAATGGCATACCATTTTTGAAACGACGAATTTTAAAAATTAAAATCATAAGTGATATTTGTACAATAGCAATTATTAAGTATATTGATAGTGGAATAGTACTTTTGAAAAATTTTTCAAGAGGAACCACAATAAAGGCAACTAATGTCGCAGAAATAGCAAATAATACATAACTTAATGCGTATGAATATAGTGTACAGGATATAGCTGTGGATATGACATTACAATAGAAAAATCTTATAAATATATAAATTGATATTCCAACAAGAGGAAGATATATTACTGAATACTTATGTGAAAACAAAAGATATATACAAGAAAATAAGCAAGAAAAAATTAAACTATATATAGTATATCTTGTGGATTTAGTTTGCTTGAAGTTAAGCAATTTAGGGGCAATATATAATGAACATATAATAAGTGTAAAATATTTAATAAAAGCATCAAGCATATAAAAACTCCATTCTAAAGTGTGACAAAAAGTAATGTTTTTATACTGAAATATACGTCGTAAACAAATTCATATCAAGCATAAAAAAATACTATTCTTTGAGCATCAAGTTCAAAGGAGGTATGTTTTTATGATGGAAAGCATTTTAAAAATGTTAAGCAAAATTTGGGGAAAATAGCTATTTTTAAAGCCAAAGAGACAAATGTGTATATTTATAAATATAAAAAAGAAGCAATATACACATTTGTTACAAAATAACAAACCAATAAATTCATTTCTACAACAAATCAAGCTTATGTGCATAATAAGATATAAATTCCAGATTTGTAGGAATACCAGATTCGTGGCTAATCCTACCCTGGTAATGTTCTAACAGATCATCAACACATGAATGATTCCAAGTTGTTTCAATAGCACGCTGCATAGCACGTTCTATACTTGAAGATGACTTGTGATATTTATCTGCCAATTCCCTGGTAATATTATTCTTGACAGAATACATTTTATAGAAAATCACAGCATCGGCTAAATATGTATAACCGGCAAGTTTTGGACGTAGACCTAACTTGTTAAACTCATCAAATAATAAATGCTTATATCTTGCAATATCCTGTTCTTTGGTCATAGAAACATTAAGTATTTTATCAGACGATTTCTGCTCAATTAAATTATCAGTAATGATTTTTAATTGTTCAATTACAAACGCTTCACTATAATTATCAGCAAATTTTGTAAATATAAAATCAGCACCCATATTTCGAACGGAGGTATGAATGTATTGGCTGGAATTGTATGTAGTTATTATAATAATGGGTTTATTCTCCATATAACAGTCACGATACCACGACATATAAGATAGTCCGCTTCCACTACCTTTTTGTAATTCTAAGTCTAAAATTACGACATCAGGTTTTCGAGACATGGTTAATTCTATACCTTTAGAAGAATCATTTGTGATAGCCACAATGTTAAATTGCTTCAATGGTTTGACATAATCAACATAGCTGTCACAGGCGTCTTCATCATCTTCGATAATTAGAATAGATATCCTTTTATTCATCTTTTGCAACCCTCTCCTTGTAAAACGATAATATTTATTTAATTATAGCATATTTGACAGATAAAAGACATCATAAATTGGAAAATTTTAACATAAACCAACGCAAACTAACGAAAACCAACGAAAATGCCAAAAATAAATTTGAAAAACCAACGCAAACCAATTGTTGTTGCATTTTAAAATATAGTAAAATATAAAACATATATCGCTCATAAAAATAACAGAATATCATATAGATAGCTGTCTGGTTAAAAAGTTGTTTGAAATTTATTATTGAGTTACGAAAGAAAAATTAATTGTACATAAGACTTAAGGAAATAAAGGAACTTAAGTTTTAAGTTATGACGGAGGATATTACTTGTGAAAAAATTAGATGTATATGATATGCAAAAGAATTACTATATTGATGAGGTAACCTGTTTTGAACATCCTATTGCTGTTGCAATGAATTATTATAGTAGTAAATGCAGTAGGTTGTATCTGGCTTTGGCTAAAATGTATGGGATATATTTTGGCGATGGCAGGGAAAATATAAGAGAAACAATATTTAAGAGTATTAAGGAAATAATTGGAATAAATAGGGTTGAATATGGGAAAGCAACAGCAGATATAATAAGAAAAAATATCGACAAAGGAATTCCGGTAATAGTGGGCGTGAATTTAAAAAGTATATTTTATAGCGAGTATTATATGAAAAGGGATTGGGGACATTGGATTCTTGTAAATGGATATGATGAACAGAATAAAACATTTAATATAGTGGATAATACCCAGTTTGGGAAACTTGGTGAAAGGTATGATGAATTTGTTATTACATATGACATTTTATTACAGGCATCTAAGGAATATAGAAAGAGATTTGGGAATGAATATGTATGTTTTGCACTTGAACAAGAGAAAGAATTTGATTATAAAAGAGCATTGATTCACATATTAGAGAAATATGACGCGATAGATATTGATAATATTAGTGAATACAGACAAATACAACTTTTAGAAATGCTAAATGAAGTAGCGGTAGATAATAGCGGACATAGTAAATATTATCGCGAGGAATTTAAAAAGAAGTTAATAAACATTAATAAATATAGAGAAGTTCTCTTTGAAGAAATTGCGGATATAATGGCTGATTTTAATTATGATATTGAAAAGAGTTATATATATAAAGGCAAGATAAAAAACTTATATGAATTATGGGATAATTATATTATGGTGAATCTTGTAAAGGCATCAAGAGGGAGATTTGTTGCCTGTTATTCTAATGAGATAAGTACTATGGAAAATGATATACAAAATGAAATAAAAGCGTTTATGGAATATTTGTATAAGAATGAAAATATATCTGATAATGAGAATGAAAATGAAATAAAAGATGAAATTACATATGAGAAAATAAATAATGGTGATGGAATAATATATGGAACAGATGAGAAAATAATATTTAATTTCGACGGTAAGCGGATATATAACTGGTGGATTGAAGATGAAGCACCAAAGGTTAAAATCTATTCAGGGCACATAGAAAATGGTAATAATATAAAAATTAATACACGTATAGAGATAGTGAGAGACACTGTTTCACAATATGATGGAATGCTTCAGACAGGAATATATATACATACATACGCAGATAATAGAAACTATATATGTGGTTTTGAAGGAAATGAAAAGTGGATTTTAGACAGAGTCGGGTATGACGGACTATATCAGGACATTAATAATAAATATGAGATATCAGTAGAAATTACCCAATCTGAAGTTATATTCAGAAAAGTAGTGAAACAAGACGAATATCAAATATTTAGTCAAAAAGTTAATACCGATGACGGACTGGAGGTTGGTTTGATGTGTAAAACATGGAATAAACCTTCAAAAGTGAAGGTGCTTTTCAAAAATACAGAGATAAGAGAATAAAAACTAATAAAAATTGATATAAATAGATATCAAAAATGCTGGATTTTACAAAAAAAACCAGAAACTTTTCGAAAAAAATGTCGTTCATTACGTGAAACGTGTCGTTCGTTACAAGTTGTCTATTTTGACTTGATTTTGAATATAAAATTTGATTATATGGTAGTAGCAGATGAATAATATTGCAATTATAACTGATAAAGATGAAATAATAACATATGATGATTTGAAAATGTATATTGAAATATTCAGCTCAAAAATGATATTTAAAAGTACCATTCTTATAATAGCATCTAATACAATTGGCTGTATGGTGGGATATGTATCATGTTTGAAATCAGGCAATGTACCGCTTATGATTTCAAGAGATATGAATTATGAAAGCATACAGGTGTATATTGAGAAATATAAATTTAATTTCTTATGGGTACCTGATATGTGGATTAAAGAGAATGCAGCAGAATATAAGATTATATATAGAGAATTCGGATATTGTCTTATAGAGAATAACATAGAACAACCTGAATTACATAAAGATTTAGCGCTATTACTTACAACATCAGGTACAACCGGAAGCAATAAACTGGTAAGGATAAGCAGAGAAAATATAGAAGCTAATACCAATGATATTATAAATTATCTGAATATAGATGATACAGACAGAGCAATTACTCTATTACCGATGAACTATACATATGGATTATCTGTTATTAATACTCATTTGAAAAGCAGAGGAACAATATTGCTTACTGAATTGAGACCATTCCAGAGTCAGTTTTGGGATTTCTTTAATAAATACGGTGGAACTTCAATTGCAGCAGTTCCGTATACATATGAAATGCTTTTGAAACTGGGATTTAAAGAATGGAAATTAGACACATTAAGGACAATGACTGTGGCAGGAGGAAAGATTGGAATTACAGAAGAACAATATTTTATTGAATATGCAAAGACTAATAGAAAGAAATTCATTATTATGTATGGTCAGACTGAAGCGACTGCAAGGATAAGTTACAGACCCTGGAATATGGCTGAAGAAAAATCAGGAAGTATAGGAATCCCTATTCCGAATGGAAGAATGTGGTTAGAAGATACTAATGGCAATGTAGTTTCTAAAACCTATACACAAGGTGAAATTATATATCAGGGCAAAAATGTAACTATGGGATATGCATATGAATTATCTGATTTGTCTAAATGTGATGAAAGAAAAGGAATACTTAATACCAGAGATTTGGGATATATAGATGAAGATAATTATTTCTATATAATTGGCAGAGGTGACAGAACTGTTAAGATAAATGGGCATAGAATAGATTTAAAAGATATGGAGAAAAAAATTGAAGCAGATTATCCGGAATATAAGGTAGTATGTGAAATAGAAAAATGCCTTGATACAGGTTTACATAAAAGAATAAAAATTATATTAGAAAACAGAAATAAAAGTATTCGTAGTGTACAATCACCTGAGAATACTAAAAAGATAATTGACATGATAAGTTGGAAGATGAATATAAGTTCTCAAATGATATATATAGAAATTCAACAGTAAAAATATATAAAACACAAAAGGAAAAGGTGAAGCAATGAATAATGAAATGCATGAATGTGATAAGAAGTTAAGAGATATTTTAGAGAAAATGGTTGAAGATGAAGCGTTGAAGAAAGTAATAAGAGAAAAGGAAGAAATAGATTTATTCAAAGATTTGGAGTTTGATTCTTTGCAGATAATGATATTTCTGACAAATGTAGAAGAAAAATTCAACATAGATTTAATCGGAGAAGATAACGTAATGGAAATAATTAATAGTTATAGTGGATTATTAGATTGGTTGAGTGAAAAGCATAAAATGAAAAATATGTAAATTATAGTGCAAATTAAAAAATGGTAATATATGTGGAAAAACTATAAAGTGTAATGGAGAAAGAAAGTGAATAAAGAAAAACTATTAAATATGATAAAGTATTCATATGAAAGAGTACCGTTCTATATGAAAAAGCAGATGTCAGATATTATTGAAGAGATGACAGAAGAAAATGTAACAGAGAAAATGAAGAATCTGCCTATTATATGTAAAGATGAAATGGTTAGAGATGGAGTTAACATTTCATTAGATTATGGTATAGAAAATGATGATAGCATTATAATGCTACAGACTTCAGGTTCGACAGGGAAGTGCCTAAATGTATATTGGGATAAGGCAGATTTTAATAAATCACTTTTATCATTATGGATATACAGAAAGAAATATTATGGAATTAATCCAAGGGACAAGATGTGTTATTTCTATACTATTGGTAATACAGATATATATAACACCAATGGAAATATTAAATATGAAGAAGATAAGTTTAGGATTGGTTTTAGTAAAGCTAATCTTAATGATGAAAATATGGATTGGATATGTATGAAGATAAAGGAATTCAATCCAAGATGGCTTACATTACAACCAAGTATTGCAATATTATTAGCAAATGCCATGAAAAGAAATAATATAGATAAAATACAGAATTTATCATACATAGAATTAACAGGTGAAATATTACTAGTATAATGTCTTTTTAATAACTCGACCATATTTGAAACCTGTGCTATAATGTCCTTATAAAGATTTAGGAGGACATTTACATGGGAAA
>OMVQ01000029.1 GCA_900314555.1 uncultured Eubacteriales bacterium
AGGATTGAAAAATAAAGATAAAGACAGAATAAAGTCAGTTTTTTCAGAAAATCAATTAATGAATCATAGTAGAAAGATAGATAGAAAAATTGACGAGGTATATGAATTTATAGATGGCGAAATAGTTGAATATAAAGAAATAACCGGAAGTTGTGGAAGTGGAGAACGAAGGTATTATGAATGGATTTATAGATATTTTGATGGATATATTATCGGAATAAAAACTGATACCGGAAGAGAATATACAATAGATTATGGAGGATATCTGGTAGATAAAAACGATAGTGATAATATAGGAATTTCCTACTTTGTAATATGGGAAGAAGACTCTGAAAGTGATGAAAGAATATTGGTAGGAACGGTTGATTAATTTATACAATAATGTTGTAAGGCTATTACATTGGGAAAATGTGATAGCCTTTGATGAAAGAATTGTTAATAATATAGAATTTATTTGTAATATTTCAGAAAATATAAAATGAATAAAATAAGAAAAAGACTAAGGACAACAACTATATCATTAATTCAACAAATTTTTCCTAAGTCCCTTTGGATAATGATTCTTCATTGTGCCATTTGAATATTTCCCAAAGCCAATGCTATATCCATCAACGGTAATAAGATACCAGCCGTTATGTTCTAACTGGACTTCAAATGCTTCTCCATTAATATAATTATATATGGTTTTGGTGGTAGAAGCAGAAGAATTATCAGTGTCAGTATTGTTCAGTGTGAAATTAAAGCTGTATTTTACTTCATCGGGCTTAAGTGCAAGAGCTAGAGAATGTGATGGCTCAAATCTGCCTTTAAGCGAAGTACCAAGATGAAGTCCTGGTCTTAGAACACGCAATCCGTTAAGTGATGGTGCATATTCAGGGAGAGAATATAACTGGTCACCAAATTTAATTAAAGTCTTAGCAGGATTAACCTTAAGAAATTTATTGCAGAACTCAAGGTAATCTTTGCAATCCTTTGGAGAAAGTCCCTTGATAGGGCGTACTTTTTTATTGTGTTTATTAGAAGTAGTATCAGCAATATCTGTGTCAGTAGTATTAGCTTTTTGTAATATTGTTAAGAAATGTCCCTCGCCATTTAATTTATGAGGCCATAATCTTATAGTTCCCGGAATAAAACCATCAGACATTTGAGGGGCTTTGTTAATATGTACAATGTTAAAATCATTATGCTCTTTAAGGAAATTCTCGATTGTTCCCTCATTTTCGGCATAGGAGAAAGTACAGGTAGAATAAGCCATTTGTCCACCGGGTTTTAGCATTGAAGCGGCATTGTTAAGAATTTCGAGCTGTCTGTCGGCACATAGTTCAACATTTTCAAGACTCCATTCATCACAGGCATCAGAATTCTTACGGAACATTCCTTCACCTGAGCAAGGAGCATCAACCATAATTTTATCGAAATATTCAGGAAAATGCTTTGCTAATTTGTCAGAAGATTCATTTGTGACAATAGCATTTTTTACGCCCATACGTTCGATGTTTTCAGATAAGATTTTTGCTCTTGCAGAATTTATCTCATTACTTATAAGCAATCCGTCATTTTGAAGTCTTGCTGCAATCTGAGTGCTTTTTCCACCGGGAGCAGCACATAAATCTAATACAATATCTCCGGGAGTGATTGGAAGATAACTTGCCGGAGACATTGCACTAGGCTCTTGAATATAATAGACACCGGCTTCGTGATAAGGGTGCTTTCCAGGTTTAATATCATCATTATAATAGAAACCTGTATCAGCCCATGGAACTTTTACAAAATCATATCTGAATCTGTCAGTAAAATCTTTAACAGAACCCTTTAAAGTGTTAATTCTAAGTGCATAAAAACGTGGTTTATCATAACTTGCCATGAAATCATCATATTCAGCACCTAACATTTCTTTCATTCGTGTTTGAAAATCTATTGGAAGCATACTAATCCTCATTTCTTATTATAAATCTTGTAACTTTATTAATACCACAGACTTTACACATTCATTATAAACTTTATTATCTATTACAGGTAATTGTCATATATAAAGATTGAACATTCTGTATTAATAAACTATACAATTATAGCATATATGAATTTGTATGAATAGCCTTATAAATGTTTAAACTTTACAAATGCATATATTTTTAATAAAATATAAGGCGAGAAATAATGATTATGATTGGAGATATACATATGAGAAACAAACAGTCACTGGGGGAGGAAAGAGTTACAAAATTATTATCTGAGTTTGCTGTACCAAGTATAATTGCAATGCTTGTTAGCTCATTATATAATATTGTGGATCAGTTTTTCATAGGAAGAAGTGTTGGTGAATTAGGAAATGCAGCAACTAACATATCATTTCCATTTTCAATAATGTGTGTAGCGATTGCATTGTTATTTGGAATCGGTGGTGCCTCACAGGTTAACTTATCAATGGGTAAGGGTAAAAAAGAAGAAGCAGTCTACTATATGGGTAATTCGGCAGTAATGTTGTTTTTATGTGGAATAGTGCTAAGTTTTATTATATTAATATTCTTAGAGCCATTATTAAAATTCTTTGGTTCACCTGTAAATGTTTTAGGGTATGCCAAGACTTATACAAGAATTACAGCAATTGGTTTTCCATTTCTGATACTTGCAACAGGTGGCGGACACCTTATAAGAGCTGATGGAAGTCCTAGATTTACTATGTTATGCAATCTTACAGGTGCGGTTATTAATACAATTTTAGATGCATTATTTGTATCAGTTATGGACTTTAAGATGGCAGGAGCGGCAGTTGCTACAGTTATAGGACAGGTTGTTTCAGCTATAATGGTAATTATATATTTAAGACATTGCAAGACAATGGCATTAGAGAAGAGGCATTTATTACCAAAGAGAAAATATGTTTCTAAAATTGCAGCACTTGGTGCAGCACCTTTTAGTAACCAGCTGGCAATGATGGTTGTTCAGATTGTAATGAATAAGTCGCTTAAATATTATGGAAGTCGTTCAGTATATGGTGAATCGATACCAATAGCGTGTGTTGGAATCATAACTAAGATAAATCAGGTATTTATGGCATTTATCATTGGAATATCACAAGGATTACAACCAATTGTAAGCTATAATTATGGTGCGGGCAAGTATAAACGTGTTAAAGAGGCGTATCTGAAGGCTATATCTGTAGGAACTGGATTGGCAGTAATTGCATTCCTGGCATTTCAATTTTTTCCAAGACAGATTACAGGTATATTTGGTAATGGAACAAAGGAATATTTCGATTTTGCAATAAGTTATTTTAGAATATTTTTGTTCTTTACATTCATAAACTGTATGCAGCCAATTACTTCTAATTTCCTGACAGCAATTGGTAAACCTAAACAGGGTATATTCTTATCCCTTACAAGACAGATTATATTCCTGCTGCCATTAATACTTATTATGCCGCTTATAATGGGAATAGATGGTATAATGTATGCAGGACCTGTAGCAGACTGTATGGCGGGATTAGCAGCAATAATTATGGCGACAATAGAATTAAAGAGACCAGAATATACAAAATAGTATGTATGGATAGTGTAAAAAATAATGCTGATGCGATTATTTTTTACACAGCTATTTGCTTCGAAGCGAAAGCAAATAGCCTTTATCGCAGAGCAAAATCTGAATTTTGCTCACGATTACTCCGGCATAAATGCCTGCGGAATGGAGGTTGGTATGAAATGGCAAATATTATAGATTATATTATTTGGCGGGGAGATTTAAGTTTTGAGACCGCACCATTTAATGAAGTGGATAATCTGATTCTGTCAGAGTTATCGTATTTGAATTTTGAGGGAATAGTGGCTGGTGATGGTGATAAAGAGATACCTTTATATAAAGCGGCCGAAATATATTTTAATGAAGAAAGAGATTTAGAACATAATACCGGAGATTTAACAGATGAGAATTTCTATAAGATGTTAAAATTAATGGCCGAAAGTAAGAGATATGGAGAGATAAGGCTCTTATATTATGTGAAGAAAACTGACACTTTAAAGGAAATGCAGTTTTCAGCAATTACTCTTGATATTGGCAATAAAACGCTATTCATATCATTCAGGGGAACGGATGATACCTTAATTGGCTGGAAAGAAGATTTTATGATGAGTGTTATGGATGTAGTTCCATCGCAGAAAGAGGCATTGAAATATTTTAATAAAGTCGCTGATAATTATATGCATCATAAGTTATACTTAGGAGGTCATTCTAAAGGTGGTAATCTTGCTGTATATTCTGCGGCATATGCCAAGGCAAGAAATAAAGCAAGAATCATAAATATATATAATAATGATGGTCCGGGTTTTAAAGAGACTATTTTAGAAACTAAGAATTATATGGAGATATCAGACAGGATAATTACTTTAGTTCCACAGTCCTCAGTTATCGGAATGTTATTAGAGCATGAAGAGAATTATACTGTGCTTAGAAGTAACCAGAAAGGCATAATGCAGCACGATGGCTTTAGCTGGGAGGTAAAAGGACCTAAATTCATTCATCTTAAGAAAGTAACAAGAGAAAGTGTTATAGCTGATAAGACAATTAAGAACTTTCTTAATGGTATATCAGTTGAGAGACGAAGAGAATTTACCAATGCATTATTTGAAATTGTAAGTACAAATGAATATACGACACTTACCGATATCAGGGACAGCAGATGGAAAGCTTTTACTGCAATGATTAAAACATATGATAAACTTGATGCGGATTTAAAAAAAGCTGTTAAGAATACAGTAGCCCTATTGCTAAATGAGGGAATGAGAAATATAATAAAAGTAGACTATCCTGATGAGTGGAGAGGAAAGTTACCTAAAATAAACAAATTAATTCAACAGAGGAGAAGAAGTGAATGAACATATTTTTAGTTTTAGCATTTTTATTTTTTATAGGCAGTCTGTTTGGCTGGTGCCTTGAAGTTGTATATAGAAGATTTTTTTCGGGAGCTAATCCTGAAAGAAAATGGATTAATCCGGGCTTCTTAACAGGACCATATCTTCCATTGTATGGTTTTAGCCTGTGTGCCTTGTATCTGCTTGCTCATATAAAGGTAACATTTATAAGCAATGCAATTTTGCAAAAGATTGTCCTTTTTATATTAATGGCAGTTGTAGTAACTATTATTGAATATATTGCAGGTATTATATTTATTAAGAGAATGAAGATTAAGTTATGGGATTATGATAACCAGTGGGGTAACATTCAGGGCGTTATCTGTCCTAAATATTCATTTTTCTGGGCTGTTTTAAGTGCAATTTATTATTTCCTGATACACCCTAATATTTTGAAATCACTTTTCTGGTTATCAAATCATTTAGCATTCTCATTTGTAATGGGTTTCTTCTATGGTGTATTTGTATTAGACTTCTGGTATTCAATGAATATTACATCAAGAATCAAGAAGTTTGCCATTGAAAATGATATTGTTGTACGTTACGAAATGCTTAAAGAAAGTATACGTGAGAAGAATGAAGAACAGAAAGAGAAGAGAAAATTCATATTTGCTTTCCGTTCTGAGACAATTCCATTTGCAGAGAGTCTGAAGAATTATTTTGAGAAAGAAGAGGGCATATTAGCCGAAGCTAAGAAAAACATTCAGGATAAAATCAAGAAGACTGTAGAAAAAGCAGACAGAAAATAACTAAAATTGACTAGATAAAATCGAAGGAAAGACATGGTATAGATTATGACTTTAAAAGACTTAGAAATCGGAAAAAGTGCAATAATACACAGTGTTGGTGGTGAGGGTGAGTTAAGACAGCACTTTTTGGATATGGGTGTAATTCCGGGAACAAAAGTTACAGTAATTAAATTTGCACCGATGGGAGACCCGGTTGAATTAAGAATACATGGGTATGAGTTAACTCTGAGGCTCGCAGATGCCGAAAAAATAGAGATAAAATCTGTACATAATGATATAGAAGAGAAAAAGATAGAAAAAAATCATAAGAAACTTCTACATCCAGGACTTGGAGAAGGCGGTATTTATCATACAAAATCTTCAGGTGAAGAAGTTCCACAGAGTGAAACACTTACATTTGCGCTTGCAGGAAATCAGAACTGTGGTAAGACGACATTGTTTAATCAGCTTACAGGTTCTAATCAGCACGTTGGTAACTTTCCGGGGGTTACAGTTGATAGAAAAGATGGTGTTATTAAGAATTTCAGTAATACACTTGTAACAGATCTTCCGGGAATATATTCTATGTCACCATATACGAGTGAAGAAGTGGTTACGAGACAGTTTCTTTTAGATAATAAACCTAAAGGAATCATAAATATTGTTGATGCAACAAATATTGAACGTAATCTTTATCTTACGATGCAGCTTATGGAATTAAATATTCCTATGGTACTTGCTCTGAATATGATGGATGAAGTCAGACAAAATGGTGGTTCTGTAAGAGTTAATGAAATGGAGAATATGCTTGGAATACCTGTAATTCCAATATCAGCTGCTAAGAATGAAGGTATTGCAGAACTTGTGGATCATGCATTACATGTTGCAAGATATCAGGAGAAACCGGGACGACTAGATTTCTGTAGCCCGGATGATAATGATGGTGCAGTTCACAGGTGCCTTCATGCGATAATGCATCTGATAGAAGACCATGCAAAGAAACAAGGAATACCTATAAGATTTGCTGCGAGTAAAGTTGCAGAAGGTGATAAACTTATTATTGATAAATTAGGCCTTGATGAAAATGAGAAGGAAATGCTAGAACATATCATTAAGCAGATGGAAGATGAAAGTGGCATGGATCAGGCAGCAGCAATAGCAGATATGCGATTTAAGTTTATCAGTGATGTATGTGACAATTGTGTAGTTAAACCAAAAGAAAGCAAAGAACATATAAGAAGTGTAAAGATTGATAAAATTCTGACAGGAAAATATACAGCCATTCCTTCGTTTGCTATAATTATGGCACTTGTATTCTATATGACTTTTGGTGTTATAGGTAAATTTCTTTCGAATGTATTAGAAATGGGAATAGATAGTATAACGAAACTTACTGACAGAGGACTTACAGCTTATGGAATCAATCCGGTTGTCCATTCATTAGTAATAGATGGTATCTTTAAAGGTGTCGGAAGTGTACTAAGTTTTATGCCTACAATAGTAACGTTGTTCTTCTTTTTATCAATATTAGAAGATAGTGGATATATGGCAAGAGTTGCTTTCGTTATGGATAAATTATTAAGAAAAATAGGCTTATCAGGAAGAAGTATCGTACCTATGTTAATAGGTTTCGGTTGTACGGTTCCTGGGGTTATGGCAAGTAGAACACTGCCATCTGAGAGAGACAGGAAGATGACAATTTTATTAACTCCATTTATGAGCTGTTCAGCAAAATTGCCTATATATGCATTTTTATCAGCAGCATTTTTTCCTAAGTATGCAACATTAGTTATGATTGCGTTATATTTTACAGGAATAATAATAGGTTTACTTTTTGCACTTATAATGGGTGGAACATTTTTCAGGGGCGAACCTGTACCTTTCGTTATGGAATTGCCTAATTACCGTATGCCGGGAGCTAAAAATGTAATTCAGCTTCTCTGGGAGAAAGCGAAGGATTTTATAACAAGGGCATTTACGGTAATATTTGTTGCCACAATTATAATATGGTTCTTACAGACGTTTGATTCAAGAATTAATGTAGTGACAGATTCTAAGGACAGTTTACTTGCAATGGTTGCGGGATTTATCGCACCGGTATTCAAACCACTTGGTTTTGGTAACTGGAAGATTACAACAGCTCTTATTACAGGTTTTATGGCTAAAGAAAGTGTTGTATCAACATTGACAGTTCTGGTTGGCAGTAGCGCTACAAGTCTTACAGCTTTTCTTACACCATTAACTTCTGTAACTTTACTTGTATTTATACTATTATATACACCTTGTGTAGCTGCAATAACTTCGGTAAAGAGAGAATTAGGAAGTAAGTGGGCAATAGGCGTAGTTATAGGTCAATGTGTAATTGCATGGCTTGTAGCAGGATTTGTTAATATTATAGGCATGTTGTTATAAAGAAAGGTATTGAATAATTATCAGAAGATATGCGAAATATTAAGTTTTAAAGACTATATTGAGATTTATATTTTTGCTGCCTTCTGATATTTGTCTGAAATGAGGAAATAAATGAATATACCAAGTATAATTGTACTTTTGATAATAGGTATCGCATTTATATTTGCAGTTCACAGTATAATAAAAAATAAAAATGGTTGTGGTAATTGCAATAGTTGTGATATATGTAATAATAAATGTGATAGATATGTAAAGAAATGAGGTTCAAAATGAGTAAGGAATCAGGAGATTTTACAAGTGGAAGAATATTTCCGAAGATGATTAAATTTATGCTTCCGATATTAGGTGCATTAGTACTACAGGCTATGTATGGCGCCGTAGACATATTAATAGTTGGATGGTTTGGTACTAAGTCAGGTATATCAGCAGTATCGACAGGAAGCAATATAGTTAATCTTATTATATTTACAATAGCCGGATTATCTATGGGAATAACTGTTCTGATAGGCAGATATATAGGCGAGAAAAGAGAAGATAAAATAGGCAGGGTAATAGGTGGTGCAATCTGTCTGTTTGCAGTTCTTTCAGTAATAATTGCAGTATTTATGTTAGTATTTGCCAAAGGGCTTGCTAATCTTATGCAGGCACCTAAAGAAGCGGTTGATTTGACAGTACAATATGTAAGAATCTGTGGTGGTGGAATATTCTTCATAATTGCTTATAATGTTATAAGCAGTATTTTCAGGGGAATGGGCAATGCAAAGCTTCCATTGATTTTCGTGGCAATAGCGTGTGTTACTAATATCGTTGGAGACTTGGTGTTTGTAGCAGGCTTTAATATGAATGTAGCCGGAGCGGCGCTTGCTACTGTTTTAGCACAGGCAGTAAGTGTTATCTTATCGCTTGTAATAATACGAAAACAGAAATTACCATTTACGATGAGAAAAGAGGATATCTGCTTTAATCCTGAGATTAAAACATTCGTTATTCTCGGTGCGCCAATAGCATTTCAGGAGGTGCTTACACAGTTTTCTTTCTTAGCGTTGTGTGCATTTATTAATAAGCTTGGAATTGATGCATCATCAGGTTATGGTGTGGCAAATAAAATAGTAAGTTTCATTATGTTAGTTCCAAGTTCATTAATGCAGTCAATGTCAGCTTTCGTGGCACAAAATGTTGGTGCAGGAAAGGAAAAGAGAGCAAGACAGGCTATGGTTACGGGAATGTGTATAGGTGCAGTAATAGGTATATTTATTACAATTTTTGCATTTTTAAGAGGAGACATATTAGCTTCAATATTTACAAATGATGCAGCGGTTGTAGAAAAGGCAGCAGAATATCTTAAAGGCTTTGCAACGGAGGCAGTGGTTACATCAGTATTATTCAGCTTTATCGGATATTTTAACGGACACAGTAATACTGTATTTGTAATGTGTCAGGGAATTGCACAGACATTTTTAGTAAGACTTCCAATGTCATATTTTATGAGTATCAGAAAGAATGCAAGTCTTATGCATATTGGTTTAGCTGCACCATCAGCAACAGTATTTGGAATATTGATTAATGTTACGTTTTTCATAATTTATATAAATAAACAGAAGAAAAATGTTAAAATATAATGCGATTAAGTGAGGAAAAAAATGAGTAATGAAGAAATGAAAAGTAAGTTAGATGGCTTTAAAAAGACATATTCTGATTTCATGATGGGTAATATCGATGATGAAGAATTAGCCAAAGATACAACACAACCTTTTTGGCAGAGTATGTATTTGAGTAAGAAGCGTCTCAACAATAAAGGATTAGATGTGGATGTGCGATTTAGTGAAGAAAAAGGCAACAGAATTAACACTATTTCAGTGGTTAATGATGGTAAGAATATTATAGGTACATATAAAGATAATATAATTGAAGAGAAATCATTTAAGAAGGACGGAAGAACCATATATGACCACAAAGGCAAAAAGATGTGGATTGGCAATGTCATAAAGGCAAGAGACGAAAATAATATGGTTGCCTGCCCTAATTGTGGTAATATGGGCGATATTTCAAGTTACATAAATGGTTGTGATTACTGTAATTCCAGATTTCAGGTAGAAGATTTCGAAGAAAAGGTTTCTTCGTTCGTAGTAAGTGATGATGAAAAAAGGAAAGTACAAAATATAAGTACAAGATGTTCATTGGGTGCGATTATTGCAGGAATTGTAATGATTATAGCTATGATTGTTTCATTTATTGTTGTAATAATTAATCAGGTTAATTATAAACCGGGCAATTATAACGCAAATGCAACTATAATATTTGCTTCTCTTATTACGGGATTTCCGATATTTATTAAAGTATTTATCGGACTTATAATAGTATTTGTATTGATAGCTGTTGTAGTAAACAGAATCAGGAAGAATGAGGTAATAGAGAAGAATGAAGTCTATTACAGACTCAAGAATATCAATGGTTTTGTGCCTGAGAAATTTGTACAGAATTTAGAATATAAGCTAAGAAATATTCACTTTGCCGAAAAGGTAGAGGAAGTAAGTGCATTTGCAAGCGTTCCTGTAGATAAAATAATTGAAAAATATCAGGATATTATAGAATGCAGCCTATATAAGGTGAAATTTGAAGATTATAAATCTGTTCAAGGTAAAGATATAATTAAATTAAGCTGTATTATGCAGATATCTAAGATGATAAATAATAAAATATATGAAGAAGGCGAGAAGCTTGTCATATATCTTAGCAAGAAATCTGATATTACAGAAAAAGATTTTGGTGCTATAAGATTTATTTCATGTGGAAATTGTGGTTCAAGTATCAACATTTTAAATGGTGGTGTGTGCGAATATTGTGGTACACGCCTAAATTATGCTGATTATGATTGGATAATTGACAGATATTATTCAAATACAGAAGATAATAAGTTATCAGAAATTGAAGAGCGTACTGATGTATATATAGGTAATAAGAAGTATATTGATCCATTTAAAAAGCTTCGTATACAGATGATATCAGCTTATTTAATATGCATAATATTTGTATATGTGGATATCAATTAAAGTTGATGGAAACAAAGTAATAGTTAAATATGTCTTAGAAGATGAAAACAGTTATGATGAATAAATAAAATTATAGATATGAAATTTATAAAACAGAGGTAATGTTTATGGCGGGCAAGTATGACGATTTAGCAGAAATAATAGTTAGAAATGTTGGTGGAAGAGACAATATCATAAGCATAACACATTGTATTACAAGATTAAGATTCGAATTAAAAGATGAGTCAAAAGCTGATACAGATGTTTTGAAATCAACTTATGGGATAGTAACTGTTATAAAATCGTGTGGTCAATATCAGATAGTTATAGGTAAGGATGTGCTTTTGGTTTATGATTCTGTATGTGAAGCTGCGGATATGAAAGATAAGCTAAAAAATATTACAGAAGCAAATATTGCAGAAGTTAAAGGTTCTATTGATGTTACAGAAAAGTTGTATAGTAACTCTTTAGAAAAAGCTGTAATAGAGAGATTAGTTGCACCATGTAATGGAGAAGTTAAAGACCTTACAGAAGCAGAAGATGAAGTGTTTTCATCAGGAATATTAGGAACAGGGCTTGTAATTATTCCATATGAGGGTAGAATTTATGCACCTTGTGACGGAATAATTACATCATTTTTTCCAACCGGGCATGCAATAGGTTTGCATAGTACAAATGGGTCCGAGATATTAATACATATAGGCGCAGATACTGTTAAATTAGATGGAAAAGGATTTACTAAGAAGAAATCACAGGGAGACAAAGTTAGCAAAGGAGAACTATTGTTAGAATTCGACATTGAAATGCTAGAAAATGAGGGATATTCAATAAGTACACCTATGATAATAACTAATAGCGATGAATATGCAGATATAATTATAGATAAGTTTGGGAAGGTTAAAAAGGGAGAAGAGATACTGATACTCATATAAATATATGAATAGATATTTTAATCAAACTTATACCACTATATCACACATTCTCATAATTCCTTAATCGGGTGTGAGTAAATACCGTTCGTTGCAAAGGCTATTACAATGCAGTAAATTAAACGCGCTTCGCTTGGACGGTAATTTACTGCATTGCCATTTTGCAACATACGGTATGTAACTCACACACACGATACGTCATAAATCGAATGTGTGATATAGAGGTATAAACTTGCTTGTAATATCTGTTATGGGAATATGAAAGTAAAAGCAAAAAAGAAAGAATTTCAAGATTGTAATTGATTTTGAAATTCTTTCTTTTTATGATTATTTATGCAATTATAAGAGTTATTAAATATTTATCATAAAAATTAATTTTTAATTGTATATCTATTTAATAGCCACAATACTAAAGCCAATTATTCATATATGATATGCACTTGATTTATGACGTATCATATATGAACAATTGGCTGAGTATTTATCAAACTTATATTAAATATCATTAGTTACCATTAGAGCCTGACGCATCAGTCGAAGTGGAACTACTATTTGCATTATCAGGAGTCTGGTTACTTGTATTAGCATTGGCACCACCATTCTCTGATGCTGCGGCAGTGCTTGGAATCTGTCTTGAATGAATATTACACTGGTCTTTTGGAATAGACCCTTTTGAAAAATATTCTGTAGTAGAAGGACACACACCCTCAATTGCTAACTTACCTGATGATTTACATATTGTAGCAGATTGAACTGATTCAGGAGTTGGGAAACCGATATCTTCTGTATATCCTTTAACTTCATCAATTCGTGTTACGATTTTACTCCACATATCTTCGTGGAATACACCATTTGTTAATGGTGCATTTTCATCATAACCAGCCCAGATAGTAGCTGTTAAGTAAGGAGTATATCCTGCGAACCATAAGTCATTATCTTTACTTGATGTACCTGTTTTACCGGCAACAGACATTCCCTCAACCTTACAATGTGTACCTGTACCGCTTTTAACTACGTCCTCCATAGCACTTGTAAGAAGCCATGCTGTAGAATCTTTAATAACTGTATGTGTAGATGGGTTAGACTCTAAGATAACCTTGCCATTATGGTCTAAAACCTTTGTGTATAATACAGGTTCTGTATACACACCACCATTTGCAATAGTTGCATATGCTGCACATAATTCTAAGTTAGTGACACCATATGTTATACCACCAAGTGCAAGAGACTGGTTAACATCACTTACAACACTTCCGTCATCTAATGTCTTATTAGATACTAAAGTAGTAATACCAAAATCTTCAGCATAATCAAAACCAAGTTGAGGAGTTATAGCAGTTAATAACTTAACCGTAACAACGTTCATGGAATCTCTGATACCCTCACGAAGTGTAGAAGTACCTCTGTAAGAAGAACCCCACCAGTTACTTACCGGACGACCATTAACATCATTAAATGGTTCATCGACAATAGTAGAAGCAAGAGTATATCCGGCAGTATCTAACGCAGGTGCATATGATGTAAGTACCTTAAAACATGAGCCAGGCTGTCTCTTTGTACTTGTTGCTCGGTTAAGAGTAAGACTTCGTGTTTTTTCACCACGTCCACCGACAATTGCTTTAACATAACCTGTTTTCTGGTCCATAACTGTAAATGATGTCTGAGGCTGAATTGTATATTCAAGATTTTCATCAATTTCAGTTTCGCCCTCTTTTAGATATTCCTGTTTAAATGCGGCTATAAGGGCATCACATTCTTCAGTAGAATTAAATATCAGCTTAAATGACGGATTCTCAAGAAGAACCCTGTTATAATAATCTAAATCAACTTCAGAATAATTCTGGATTGTGCCATCAGTTTTCTTAACTGACCATGCCCAGCTTATTGAATATGAAACAGCCATTGGATAATTTGCTGCGTTATTAATTTCTTCATCACAGATGTTCTGGATAGCTGTATCCTGTGTAGTATAAATACTTAAACCACCACTATATAATACGTTATATGCCTGAGTCTGCGTATATCCTTTCTGTTCCATAAGGTCATTTAATATCTCATCTATTAATTCATCTACGAAATATGAATAAGGAGAAGAAGTAGAAGTCTCTAAGTTAACTGACTGTATTCTTGAATATACGTCATCAGCCATTGCTTCGTCATATTCACTCTGTGAAATATGACCGTTTTTCTTCATATTATCAAGGACTTTTTTACGACGTTTTGCATTATCTTCAGGATGAGTTACAGGATTATATACTGATGGGTTCTGTGTTATTGCAGCTATAACAGCGCTTTCTGAAATATTTAATTCAGAAGCATTTTTATTAAAATATCTTTTAGCTGCGGACTGAACACCAAGACAGTTAGAACCTAAGTTAATTGTATTAAGATAACTTTGAAGAATATAAGCTTTAGTTGTCGTCTTCTCTAATTCAAGTGCTAAATACTGTTCCTGAAACTTACGTTTGAAAAGAGCAGCATTAGTGGATTCACGGCCACCATCTTCGAAAACATTATTCTTTAGAAGCTGCTGTGTAATTGTACTTGCACCTTCTGAAAGTCTTCCGGTTGTAAGTGCCATAAATCCGGCACGGATAATACCTTTTACATCAATACCATTATGCTGTAGGAAACGTTCATCCTCGATATCGATAAATGCATATTGAAGGCATTTAGGTATATCATCAATACTTACCTCCTGTCTGTTAGAACCTGATTTAAGAAGTGTGGTTGTAACATTTCCGTCACTGTCATAAACAGTAGTAGAGTAGCCTGTAGGTGTAACATTCAATGTTGACACATCAGGCGCATTATCAATGATACCTTTAATCATTCCTAATCCCGTGAAACCTACCACAACTATAATAAGTACAGCAGCATATAATGCAAATTTTAAAGCTGTTATTAATATTGAAGTTACACGTTTATTCTTCTTAGAAGCCAGATTACGGCGTTTGTCAGCGACTTCTTTATATCCAAAATTCATTAAAAAACCTCTTTTCTAAAAATGTTAAAAGACCATTATGATTATACCAAAATTTAGGTATTTAATAAAGTTAAATATTTATTACATAGTATTATTAAACATTTA
>OMVQ01000058.1 GCA_900314555.1 uncultured Eubacteriales bacterium
AAACCAGATGGTTTCATGCTATTTTATTGCCAGTTTTTATTGAATTTTCAAGGTGCACAGGCATTTTTTCAAGTGCGAAGTTTGAGTAAATATATTATTGTTGTCAACATATTATAATTAATAAAATAATACTGCTAAAAATAATATGTTAATTTCGCAATTTAGCAAACCTTTAGAAGCCGTTACTTTGTTACGCAAATCAAAAAACTAAGCCACACGATAATAAAACCGTATGGCTTAGCCTTTAAATTTATATATAGAATTAATGAGAAAGCTGATTAGTCAATATAACCTTTTAATTTGAGTAATGACTTAATATGTGCAACACAGCCGTCAATACCCATTTTCTCGCTATTAAGAGTCATATCGTAGTTAACCGGATTAGTCCAGTAATTTCCTTTAGTATAGTATTCATAGTAGTCTGCTCTGAACTTATCGGTTTCAGCAATTGTTCTGTTAGCTGTGTCCTCATCACATTTCATATTCTCCATTGTACGTTTAACACAGAACGCTCTTGGCGCTTCGATATAGACACTTACAACATCATCTCTGTCTTTCAGAACCCAGTCAGCACATTTACCAACGATAACGCTTGATTCATCTGAATCTGCAATTTCTTTAATAATTTTGGTCTGACATTCGAATAACTCGTCATCGGACACGAAATCTTTTCTTGCAAGATAATGTGAACTCTTTGTTCTGTTCATTCCTCCGAGTAATCCAAGAATACTACCTTTCTGCTTAGTAAGTCTTTCGTTGGCAGCCTCGAACTGTTCCTCAGGATATCCACTCATTTCAGAAGCGAGACTTAAGATACGGTTCTCGTAACAATGTATTCCTAAATCTTTGGCAACTCTTGAGGCAATCTCTTTACCACCTGTACCAAAGCCCCTTGCAAATGTGAGAACAAATTTCTTCTTAATAGTATTAGTAATCTTAGCTGCATCGACAGCTTCGCTCTTCTTATCATCCTGCTTTTCAGCAATAAATCTGCTTAAGAATTCTCTTGTTCTGGCATTAGGATTATCAAGGCTGAATAATTTAGATGGAGCATCGTCCTGTGCAATTAAGCCTTTATCCATAAATATTGTTCTTGTAGAAACATCCCTTGCAAATGCCATCTCATGAGTAACGATAATCATTGTAAGACCTGATTTAGCAAGCTCTTTCATAACGTTTAATACTTCACCGACCATCTCAGGATCAAGAGCTGATGTAGGCTCATCAAATAATAATACATCAGGGTTCATACATAATGCTCTTGCAATAGCAACCCTCTGTTTCTGTCCACCTGAAAGCTGTGCAGGTTTAGCATTAATATACTGTGCCATACCAACTGCTTTAAGATGCTTGATTGCTCTTTCAGATGCTTCTTCTTTAGAAACATGTAATATTTTACGGGCGCCTAACATACAGTTTTCTAATACCGTTTTATTATTGAATAGGTTAAAGGACTGGAATACCATTCCGACTTTCGAACGATATTCATTAATTTCTTTCTGTACTTCTCTTATCTCTTTACCACGATAATATATCTTACCACTTGACTGTGTCTCAAGTTTATTAATACAACGAAGAAGTGTTGATTTACCTGAACCTGACGAACCGATTATACAGATAACTTCTCCTTCATTTACTTCAAAATCTATCTTTTTAAGGACTTCATGATCACCAAATGATTTTCCTAAATTTTCAATTTTAATTACTGCTTCACTCTTTGACATAATCGCCACCTCCTACTGCTTATCTTCTGCGAATTCAACTGCAAGTGCATAATCTGATTTACCAGCCAGTTTCTTTTCCATTAATAAGAATAATCTGTTGCATACGAAACATAATACAAAGTAAATTGCTGCAATTACTAAATATGACTCGTAATATTTATAATATGTACCACCTGCTGTCTTGGCAATAAGGAAGAGTTCTGATACACCGATTACGTTAAGAACTGATGTCATCTTTAAGTTAGTTAAAAATGTATTTGCCATTTCAGGAATAATATTCTTAAATGCCTGTGGAAGCACTATGTAAAACATTGTTTTCATCTGTGACATTCCCATTCCATATGCACCCTCACGCTGTCCGATATCTATTGATTTAATACCTGCTCTGACTGTTTCAGCCATATAAGCACCTGTATTTAATAATGTAACTAAGATACCTGCTTCGATAGGCTCCATCATTATTCCAAATGATGTTTTAATACCGAAATATACAACCATCGCCTGAACAATCATTGGAGTATCTCTGAATATTTCAACGTAAACAGTAAATACAATTTTTAAAATTCTCATTATTATCTTCTTAATTATATTATCACCCTTGTTAATTGTTGCATCCTGGATTAATCCTGCGACAAAACCAAGTACAAAACCTATGATAGTACCGACAACTGCTATGTATAATGTTGTCCACATACCATCTATGAATAAATTAGCATATTTCTTAGCAATGAACACTGTCCATTCTAATGAAGTTGTTGGATTATTAAAATTCATATGACATTCAACCTTTCCTCTACATTTTATCTATGGGACTGCCTTATCACAGCCCCATAAAGTATACATAACATTTATTTAGCTCTTAATCCTCGTCCCTTTATATCCCGATTATTTTGCTGCCGGCTGTAATGAAACTGCAAGGCTCATCATATCGTCCATCTGTGCTCTGTTTTCTTCATTCCAGTTAAGGTCATCTAATGCTCCCTGGATTAAATCCTGTAATTCTTTATCACCTGTTCTGACTGCTATACAAACATTTACTGAACTTCCTGATTCCATATCATCGATTTTAAGTATCTCTAAATCTGAGTTAGTAAGTAACGCTGATTCTGATGTAGGTACATCAATAAGTGCTGCATCTGCTACGCCATTTGATACTGCCATAAATGCTTCTGAAGTTGTCTCATAGAATGCTGCCTGTTTAGCATCTGGTATCTGTGAAATCAAATCTATGTACGCTGTACCAAGCTGTGTTGTAACTGAAATGTTCTTGCCTGCGAAATCTGAAAGCTTTGTACAATTTTCAAACTGACTGCCCTTCTTAACTGTAAGACAAACATCTCTGAAATAATATTCGCTTGTGAAATCATAAGCTGCTTCTCTTTCTTCTGACCAGCTCATACCACCGATAATACAATCATAATCGCCAGCATCCATTGAAAGACCAATTGAATCCCATTCAACTTTGTGAATCTCTAAGTCCCAGCCAAGTTTATCTGCAATCTTCTTAGCCATCATTACGTCATATCCATAACAGTAAAGGTTAGTTCCGTAAATAGGTACTGCTTTATCTCCATTTGCAAGAGTATCTGTTTCCTGTGTCCAGTTAAATGGTGCATATGCACATTCCATACCGACTCTTAATACTTTCTTGTCCTGATAATTAATTTTCTTAGTGGAATTACTATCAGCTTTACTACAACCTGTGAATAATCCCATTGCCAATGTTAAACATAATGCTGTACTTACTAATTTTCTGAATAATTTTTTCTTCTTCATATAAATTCCTCCTTGCCTGATAACACTAAAGGCGCTTGAAGATTTCTCTTCAAACGCCTTTGTTTGCCTATGATGTAAAGTATTTAATTTATATTTTATAAGACTATATTAAATTAACATATATTAATATATTTCTTATAAATTCATATGATATAAACAGAAAAGACAGCTAAGTTCTATGTGACTTCGCTGTCTATGTTCTTTAGTATAATTAGTTTTTTTGATTTGTCAATCAGTTTTTTTATTATTTTTTGTACTTTATGACAATTTACTTGAATTCATTTTGTAGGTATCTACATTTTGTGCATTATTTACAATACCATATATAAGACATTCTTATATCAATAATAAGCAAATTTCTTGTATGCTATTTACAATGCCTTATTATAGAGCATTTCTATATCCTTAATAGTTGAACTTCTTGGATTAACAAGGATATTTCCACTCTTCATGGCATCTTCTGACATTGCGCCTATCTTGTCAGCCGTTACTCCTGCTTCACTTAATGATGCCGGAATATTCAATTCCTTATTTAAGGCTTTAATCTCGTCAACTAACATATCTGGCTCAAATACTTCCTCCGGCACAGGTGCTTTTGCAATATATCTGTATATTTTATAATATTTACCGGTATCAGCTAAGGCATTATATTCTACTATTGTTGGAAGCAGAATCGCATTAGCTACTCCATGTGGTACATTAAAGAATGCACTTACCGGATGACTCATTGCGTGTACATTACCAAGTCTTGCCCATGAAAATGCAATTCCTGCAAATAATGAGCCGACTAACATATTCTCAGCAGCATCAATATCACTGCGATTAGCAACGTATCTTCTTATATTTTTACCGATTAGCTCTAATGCCTTTTCAGACATTGCCTCTGAAAATGGTGAAGCTGCCGTAGATATATATGCCTCTAACGCGTGAACCATTGCATCAATTCCGCATGCCGCTGCTACTGACGGAGGTGCTGTCGTAAGCAGATTTGCATCAAGAATGGCATATGCAGGAATTAATTTATAACTGAATACTGTAAGTTTATAATTTCTGCTATGATCCGTTATAACTGAAAATGCTGTTACTTCCGAACCTGTTCCTGCTGTGGTTGGAACAGCTATTAACGGAATTATGTCTCCCGGAACTTTTCCGCCTCCCTCGTAATCTGTTATACTTCCACCGTATTTTGCTACCACACCTACCGCTTTAGCTACGTCCATAGGTGAACCACCACCTAAAGCGATTATAAAATCTGAACCACTTTCTTTAAACGCATCTGTAGCTTTCTCTACGGTTTCAACACTTGGATTACCCTCGGTATCAGTATATGCTGTGGCTTTAATGCCCTTTTCTTCTAATGCTTCTATACATTTACCAACAATTCCCATCTTATTAAGATGAGGTCCTGAAATGATAAATGCTTTTGTACCACCTAATTCTTTTGCTACTTCAGGTAACTTCGCAAGTCCACCCTTTTCTACTATAATATTCTGTGGCACTGAAAATGAGAAACTATTCATATGTATGTCCTTTCTACAAGTTACATATTATGACCTGTCATAAGTTATTTTTTTATGATTCGCTAAGAATTAACACAATGACTCAACTGCCTCTTTCATAATCTCAAATGCTTTATCACATTCCTCTTCTGATACAATAAGTGGTGGAATCATTCTGTTTACATGTGAACCAATAGCTGTGATTAACAAATGTCTGTCGAGGCAAGCATGTTTAACATCTGTACTATTAATTGCATCGTCGAATTCTACACCTACTAAAAGTCCCTGATGTCTTACTTCCTTAACGTGTGGAAGTGTCTCTAATTTAGCACTGAAGTAATCACCCATCTTCTTAGCATTTCCTGCAAGGTCTCTGTCAAGTAATTCATTAACTTCTGCAAGCGCTGCTGCACAGCTTACAGGGTGTCCACCAAATGTTGTTCCATGTGAACCAGGTGTAAATGCTTTAGCAACTTCTGCTGTTGCACAAATTGCACCGATTGGCATACCACCACCAAGACCTTTTGCCATAGATACGATATCAGGTTTGATACCATAATTCATATATGACATAACAGCACCGGTTCTGCACCAGCCTGTCTGAACCTCATCTATTAAAAGGAGCATATCATTTTCATCACAGAATTTACGAAGTCCCTGCATAAATTCCATAGTTGCAGGATGAACACCGCCCTCGCCCTGTACAGGCTCAACCATAATTGCGATTGTGTTCTCCGTACATGCATTTTTAAATGCCTCTAAGTCATTATATGGAGCATAAGAAAAACCATATGTCATAGGACCGAAACCTACCTGACAACCATTACCCGGCTGACCTGTTGCTGACATTGCACCGAATGTTCTTCCATGGAAGCCCATCTTAGCAGTTACGATATGATATCTATTTGGTCCATATTTCTCAACGCCATATTTACGTGCCATCTTAATCATTGCTTCGTTAGCTTCTGTACCTGAGTTCTGATAGAAGATTTTATCCATTCCAATTGTCTCACAAACCTTTTCCGCTAACAAAGCCTGAGGAATTGTATATGGGTAGTTAAATGTATGCATTATATCATCTACCTGGTCTTTAACTGCTGCTACAACTTTCTCGTTACAGCTGCCTGCATTATTAACAGCAATTCCTGCGTAAAAGTCAAGATATGGTGTTCCGTTTTCATCGTAAATATACATATCTTTTGCTCTTTCAGCCAGAAAATCAAAACGTTCATACGTTTCAATCATATACTTATTTACCTTGTCTTTAATATCCTGTACGCTTAAACCTGTATCTTTTAATTTCATAATTAATTCCTCCATTCTGATTAAATAATAAAAAGCAAAGGCACCTACTAATGTAAGCACCTTTGCTTTTGTCTTTTATTTTGTACAAATGTAAGATAACACTTTATTGTATGTTTGTCAACAACTATTTTTAAAATTTATTTTATTTTGATAGAGCAACCTGTTTAGCTTGTGTTTTTCAGCTATTTCTAATTATTTGTAATTGTTTAATCAATATTTATCCATATTATCAAATATTATTATTCTGGTAGAATTTGTCTTTTGTTCAATATATTGCACATTTTAATAGAACATATTATTTTTTACACTAATCTTTATTCCTTTGCGGCTCGCAGCGAAGCGGCGATGAGAAATTCGCGTAGGCGATTTCTCATCTGCCATAAAAGCTATTTGTTTTCGCCCCGAAACAAATAGCTGTGTAAAAAATAATTGTATCGACATTATTTTTTACACTATTTATAATCTAAGAAAAAGCACATACAGCTTGCTCTCTCTTTACCGTCATTTCTATATATGTGCGTCTGGTCTGTTTCGAATCGGTATACCTGTTCTTTTGAAATCTCCTGAACCTGTCCATGACATTCAATCGTTATGACTCCGTCTGTAACTGTAAGATATTCTCTGGTCTTTTCGCCATGTCCTCCGCTTACATAGACACCACCCGGCTCAATATCAATTCTGTATATCTCTACATATCTGTTGTCCTCATAAGGAAAACAGGTCCAGACCTTGTACTGTCCGGCTTCTTCTTTAGTCGGTATCATTTCTTCAGGTGTAACAAGGCAGAAGTCCATTCTTGGTGTTTCTATTAATTGCTGAAACTCTATTCTAAGTCCGCTTGTAATCTTACCAAGCACTCCAAGTGACGGATTCGCACTTCCTTTTTCTATCTGTGCAAGCATACTTTTACTGACACCCGTTTGTTCTGATACTTTATCTAAACTCATTTTCTTTGACTGACGTATTCTTTTTAAATTAACGGCTACATTGTGTGACAAATAATCCATATATTGCTCCAATCTGCTGATATATTATAATATTTTCTTAGTATTTTTCAGCCTTAATCTGTATTAATCAGTATTAATATAAATATTATTAATCTCATATCTCATATTATTAAATTCAAATATAATTATATAACATTCTCTACGGATAAAGCAACAATGCATTTACGCAGCCTTTACACTATTATTTTCCTATAAGATAGACATAAACCACTCAACTGTCTTTGGATCATAATGTGAGAAGAATAAGCTTTCTCCACCATCGAGTGCTTCTATCTCTTTCATTTCATTTTCATTTAATGTAAAGTCAAATACTTCAAAATTCTGTTTCATTCTGTCTTTATGAACAGATTTTGGAATAACAACTACATCACTCTGTAACAGAAATCTAAGTGCAACCTGTGCAGCAGTTTTTCCATAATTCTTACCGATTTTCGTAAGAACTTCGTTAGTAAACATATTATTCTTTCCCTCTGCAAATGGTCCCCAAGACTCAATCTGACAGCCATATTTCTTCATATACTCTTTCGCTATCTTCTGCTGCTGGAAAACGTGAGTCTCAACCTGATTAACAGCAGGTTTGATTTCTGAAAAATGCTCAATATCTAAGTAACGGTCAGGTCCGAAATTAGATATACCGATTGCTCTTACTTTTGATGCATTATAAGCTTCCTCCATTGCACGATATGTTCCATAGTAATCACCAAATGGCTGATGTATTAATAAAAGGTCAATATAATCTGTCTTAAGTTTTCTTAATGATTCTTCAATAGATGCTTTTGCTTTTTCATATCCGGCATTTGTAATCCATACTTTTGTAGTAACGAAAAATTCTTCTCTTGGTATTCCACATTCTTTTAATGCATCACCTATACCTGCTTCATTTCCATAAGCCTGTGCTGTATCTATACTGCGGTATCCGATTTCAATAGCATCAAGCACACATTTCTTTGTGTCCTCTAAAGGTGTCTGATATACACCATATCCTAATTTAGGCATTTTAATCCCGTTGTTTAATGTTACGTATTCCATAATAAACCTCCATTCGTTTTTCGATATCTACACTTTACAACATTTTTATGCTATTGTACAATATCAATTATGAAATACAGTTTTCAGAAAATGAAACGTAAGGTCACAAGAAAACGGAGGATTATATGTTAGATCTTAATGAACTTGAACAATTGGTAACATTCGCAGATTTAGGAACTTTATCGAAAGTATCTGAACATTACCACATATCAACGCCTACCATAACAAGAACTATGCAGCACATTGAAGAAAGCTTTGATGTAACTCTTTTCTCACGAACAAAGAACAGGATTGCATTAAATGAAACCGGATTAAAAGCTGTGGAATGTGCCAGACATCTGTTAAAAGAAGTCGATAACACACTTACTACTGTCAGAAATTATGATAAAAGTCTTAAAACAATATATGTAAAGTCATGTGCTCCTGCCCCTTTATGGAGTATTCTCCCACAGATTTCAGATAAATATCCTGAAATGACTATCTCCTCTTCAATATGTCAGAATGATGAGATAATCGAAAGTCTGCATAATAATAATTGTAATGTAGCCATATTGCCATTTGAAATCAATGTAAATAACTACCAGACTCATCACTTTATGGACGAAAATCTATTAGTATGTGTTAAAAGAGACCATGAACTTGCGAAACATAATACACTTTCTTTCTCTGACATTAATGGTTTTAATTTCCTGCTGCGTACAGAATTAGGTTTCTGGGATACATTATGTCGTGAAAAAATGCCGGCATCAAAATTTCTCGTTCAGAAAAATAATTTTGAATTTGATGAATTAGTTAATTCATCATCGCTTCCATGTTTCACAACTGACTACTTCACCAAAAATAATATTCCATACAGAAACCGAATCTCTATTCCTCTCACAGATAGAGAAGCAAATGTTTCATTCTATGTGTATATAAAAGAACCCGCCTGATATAAAATATTTATATCAGACAGGCTCCTGTCAAACAACTTCTTATTAGAGTTATAGGACCAAACGTGTTTATAACTCAACCATCAAACGTTATTTTCTATAGCTCTCATATTAATTGTTATATATTGTAGCACAATATCCATCTTGCTTCTTACTCTCATACATGGCAATATCCATCTCTCGATATAACTGGTCAAATGTAGTTTCTTCGCCGGTAAGACATATGGAAGCACCAAGACTTACATATATTTTTCTGTCTCCCATTTCACTTATCTCAATCTCATCAATGTTATCAAAAATACGTTCAAAGAAATCATTGGCGTTGGATTCATCAACTATTTCAGGAATGAACATTGCAAATTCATCTCCACCAAGTCTCATAACTACATCGTTTTCTCCGCATAATCTTTGCAATGCATCAGCTATGGCAATTATGACTGCATCCCCTACATTATGTCCATATGTATCATTAATTGATTTGAATTTATCACAATCAATACTAACATTCCGCCAACTCTGTTTCTTAATAATTCAGAAATCTTTCTCTCGCCACTTCCTCGATTAGAAATTCCTGTCATTAAATCGGTTTCAGATAAGTAAATCAATCTGTTTTCTCTTCTCTTTTCTTCATCAATAACTTCTACACAATATAGAACATGCCACAAATTACCATTTTCGTCATTATCAACTTTAATGAATCTCTCCCTGCACCATCCATGAACAGTACCTAAGAACTCGTCCGCAATTGTGTTGACATTTTCCATTCTGTCCTCTAATGTCCTGATATTCGTAAACTCCATTACATTATCATAATATTTTTCTGTACATAATTTACTCATAACATTTCTTATCTGTCTTGGGAAATTATCTTTTTCAATATTATCACAGTTTCTGGCTATATCATCTGTACTTTTTATAATCTGAAAAGTCTCAGTTTTCAAATCTATAAGATGCATTGATGAATATATTGCAGCCAGCGAAGAATAACTATTAATCTTTGCTTCATAATTAGATTTGCGAAACGAATTTCTTATCTTCATAAGAGAAATAAGTATCATTCCTATCATATCCAGGAATACGGTAAGTGTCTCATAATCTGTCTCTGCAGGATTATCAACCCCAAAAAATCCACTAATCTCACCCTTATAATATAATGGTGTAACTACTAAATTATGTATATTCTGTTTACTAAGAATATTATATGATAATCTGTGTGTCTCTTTAATCTCTTCAAGATCTGAAATAATTACACTTTTACCATTCTTAAAAGTCTCATACCACCAGTCAATAATCTCCATATCTACATTTTGCAACTCATCAATCTGAGGAACAATACCTTCAGCACACCATTCATATGTATTATTTGTTATATGATTCTTCATATCATCTTCGAAAATATATATTCTATCGGAATTCGTATGTTTTCCAAAAAAACGGATAAATTCATTTATTTCATCATCCGGAATATCATTATCTAATGCTGAACGAAGTGCTTCATTAATAATAAGCTCATACTTCATTATTGTTTTCATCTGTATTAACTCTCCTAATTTATATCCTGAATTTTGATAGATTTTTATTTCATATAATATCTATTATATCATATATTTTTTATATTTCGACATTATTTTTACCTATTCAATTAAATGTTTCTATTTAATCACGTGCAAATGTATCTATCAAGTAAAATTCAAATATATCCATTCAATCAAATACAAATGCATTTATTTAGTACGATTTAAAAAGCTAAGTTCTAATAACAAAAATTATTAAAACTTAGCTACTTTCTGATTTAATTAAAAGTTTAATTAAAAGTCTATTTTATATAAATTCTTGCCTCATATGGTCTAAGTACAGATGCATCTTCTATACCAGAATAATTTGCAACTAAAACCTGCATATCCTTAACTTTATCTTCTAAAGACATTTCTATTGTTTTATCAAAGAAATTACATACTACAACCATTGTCTGTTTATCATTCTTTCTCTGATATGCGAAGATATTTTCATCATTTTCTAATAATAAATCAAAATCACCATCAACTAATACGGAATACTCTTTTCTTAACTGTATAAGTTTCTTATAACAATTGAAAATAGAATCAGGATCATTTACCTGTGCCTTAGCATTAATCTCTTTATAATTGTCATTTACCCTTATCCAAGGTGTTCCATCTGTAAAGCCTGCATGTTCCGTATCATCCCATTGCATAGGAGTACGCGCATTATCTCTTCCCTTTGCATAAATTGAACGCATAACATCATCTTTTGAATATCCTGCTTCTATACGCTCTTTATACATATTGTGAATTTCAACATCTCTATAATCTTCAATATCATATTTGACATTAGTCATTCCAAGTTCCTCCCCCTGGTAAATGTAAGGAGTTCCCTGCATTCCATGAAGTAATATAGCTAACATTTTAGCTGACTCTACTCTAAACTCTCCATCATTTCCCCATCTTGAAACTATACGAGGCAAATCATGATTATTCCAGAACAGACTATTCCAGCCACAGTCATGAAGTTCCTTCTGCCAGCGTGTCATTACCTGTTTTAATTTCACAAAAGGCAGTGGAGCCAAATCCCATTTTTCTTTGCCCTCCTGCTGGTCTAATCCGATATGTTCAAACTGGAATACCATTGAGAATTCACTTCCATCAGGATTACTGTACAATTTAGCACGCTCTATATCAGCACCCCATGCTTCTCCAACTGTAATAAGGTCACCTTTCTGGAATGTCTCTTTACTTAATTCACGAAAATATTCCTGTAATCTAGGACCATTTATAGTGATTTTCTTATCCGGTTCTTTTGCTATCTGGTCAATAACATCAAGTCTGAAACCGCCGACACCTTTATCCATCCACCAAAGAATCATATCGTAAATTTCTCTTCTTACCTTAGGATTGTCCCAATTCAAATCAGGCTGTTCAGGTAAAAACTGGTGAAAATAATACTGTTTAATCTCCGGTACCCATTCCCATGCACTTCCACCAAACACACCTTTCATATCGTTAGGTTCAACACCCTCTTCTCCATCTCTCCATACATAATAATCGTGATACGGATTATCTTTACTCTTCTTAGCCTCTTCAAACCACCTGTGCTTATTGGATGTATGATTTAACACAAGGTCCATCATAATACGGATATTGTATTTCTTTGCTTCTGCTATCAGTTCTTCCATATCATCAACATTTCCAAACATCGGATCAATATCCTGATAATCAGAAATATCATATCCATTGTCAGCCTGAGGTGATTTACATACAGGTGATAACCAGATTGCACCTATTCCAAGTTCTCCAAGATATGGTATCTTACTGATAATTCCCTTTAAATCACCAATTCCATCTCCATTACTGTCCTTAAAACTTTTTGGATAAATCTGATATACAACGGCATTCTTCCACCATTTCATATTATCTTTCGCACTATTTGTATTATTCATAATGTTTAAACCTCTTTTTCTATATAATTTATTTTAGCTGATAACCTCTTAAAGTATATCTCCCCGATATCACTTTAAATATATTGTACTAATATTATAACGTGTTATTCTTAGTTAGTCTTGCATTATTTTTCAATTTTATAACACAATCTTGCTGATAATGGTGAAAAATGTATTTTAAAATAACCCATATACTCCTTAAAAGAATATATGGATTATTTTTTCTATTATTCTATTATTACATATTATTTTTCAATATTTAAATATACATAGCCCATATTTAAATCATTTTCATTAAATTCATAAGCAACTTCGCCAAAATTAAGGTACATATCATCTATCTCATTTTCAGGTATCAACCAAGCATAATTGACTTCAAATACCTCACCTGGTCTTAATTCATCAATTGTATTCGGCATCATTCCACCAAAATTTGGAGTATAATATTGACTTCCACCAAATCCCACACATAGTCCTTTAAATATTGTTTCATCATATTCTAAGTCATTATTTTGGGATTTATCATAATATAATTGATTTATATACCATTTATCTCCATAATGCTTAAGGTTTAATAAAGTGGCATAATATAAAGTGTTATATATGCTTTCATCACCTTTGTTAGTATATTCTGTGGTAACATATACAAGTTTTAAATGCTTATATTCACTCTTAACTATATCTGTCAATGTATTTATACCATCACCATATTTTATATATTGTAACTCTCCACTACCTATAGAACCATCTTCATTAATAAATGATTTCCAGACTTCTGGAATATACTCCAGGTATGATGTATCATCAAATATCTGGACATTTGTTACCTTAGCTGACAATTTTGCTGTATCATCTCCGTATTCTATTAACTGAACATCATCATTTATCTGATTGAGATTTTCCATATTTCTCTCATCAATTACTCTTTTTCATCTATATAATTATATTTAGAATTAACATTATTATTTTTATTTTCTTTTTGCAAAAAAGAACTCCATTTACCATATATATCACCAACTGAAATATTTTTACCTGTTTCTGAAATTACTGTTTTATCAACTACTTTTAAGGTTTCTTCCTCTGATATATCCCCCTATGCCTGATAAAGTATTATTCGATTATATTCAGGATATAATACCGCAACATCTATATTATTTCTCTCTTCATCTGCTGTATTCTGATGTTTCACAAGAAATGCCTTATGTCCTGAAATCGTTAATGTTTTTTTCTCAGTTACAAAATTTGTATTCCATTCCTCTTCTGAATCATAAAGCAAAGGATAAATATATATTCCACTTTCTTTATTACTTTCATTGCTAAAAGTATAATCATCCTTACCATTATTAGTAAATCCCTCTGGCAAATAATTAAAAGTAAGTTTTATCTCTG
This sequence comes from uncultured Eubacteriales bacterium, assembly GCA_900314555.1. Taxonomy (GTDB): domain Bacteria; phylum Bacillota; class Clostridia; order Lachnospirales; family Lachnospiraceae; genus Bovifimicola. The sequence continues at coordinate 14,116 of OMVQ01000058.1, forward strand.
GAACTTCGGATATCTCGCCAGAAATAATTTTTTCAACATCTCCAATGCACTCGTTATCCGCATTAACATTAATTGATGTTGATACTTTACCTTTATCCGAAAAATATTTACTATATAATTTAGGTGCTGCATATGCTGAAACCGAACTGATTACGCATAATCCCGCAACTGACGCCACAATTTTACACACTCTTACTTTGTTTCTTCGATTATCCCTATACTGCTTAATAATCTTTTTCTTTTTGTAAATATCTGAAAACTCATGTTCTTCTATTTTCTTCTATTATAGAATCAAATTCTTCAATTGACCTCATGATTTGTATACCTCCTTTTTCTTATTAGCGCAATTCCTCGCTCTATTCTTTTTCTAACTGTTGCCTCTTTTATGCCTAACATATTCGCAATCTAACTATTAGACTTACCATTTATATATTTTTCATATAATACGCTTTTATAATTATCAGATAATCCATTTAACAAATCAACTTTTACGATATCTTCATAATCATCAGTTATTTTCATATTAAATAATTCCTCATTTAATTCAGTAAAAACCTCCTTTTCAAATTTTCTCTTATTTTTCCTATAAATATCTATGGATGTTGAATGTATAGTTTTAATAATTAACCTCTTCGTATTATCAGACTCAGGATTGTCAATATTATAATTATTCTTTAATAATTTAACAAAAGCATCCATAACCGCATCTTCTGCCAAGAAGCTATCCTTTAATATTTAAAATGCTATATGATCCATTTTCTTTTCATATAAATTAAATGTTTTGATAATATCTTCAGTATTATTTGTATTCTTCGTATTCATCACCTCATATTATAATGTAGTAGTATTTATCACCCTCTATAAAATATGTATGATATACTATTAGAGATACTGTTGATTATTTCTCAGCTTTTAGTATCAAAAAACCAAGCTCAAAGATAACTCCATTCTTTTCTTTATAGCAATTCTTTACTTAGCTGTTCTTTCAATAGTTTTCTTCTTTCTTCTATGAAAACAGGATAATCCAAATATGAATATTTCATATCTGGCAAAAAGTTCAATCTACGATATTGATATTTGTCATTATCTGTTGGACACTGATTATTAAACCATACATCAAAATCAGTAGTAAGTTTCTCTTCATTTAGCTGGGCTGCAAGCAATTGCAAATTACTAATGTCATTTACTGTCTCTATATACCATTCTAACTTATCTTCAGTTACACCTTGCTTACGTAGATATTGTTTTGAAAATTTACTCTTGGGATACATATGATCCACATGGAATTTATTACTAAAATCTAGAGATGGATACAAAAGCATCAACGTTGAAAGCGTATCACTCTTGCCATATTTTAATTTTAACAAGAACTCATCTATATCAGCACTTGTAAACTGAATAGACTTATTAGTTCCCTTAAACTTATCTATAATATTTTCAATAGGAAATTCATTTATACCATTTTCTCTGATAATATCACGAATTGGTCTAAGTACATTATCAGGTTGACCACTAAATACCTTTTTTAATAAAGAACATATAAGCCATTTTTTTATCTTATCTCTATTGGATTTTGTTGTCCTGGAATCAACAAAATTATCAGGCATCCCATTTATAAATAGATAATAAGCAATTGGAATCAATGCATTATTAGATGTTAATGTTTCTCCTGAATAACCAAAGGCCGAAACTAAAAGTACTGCCTGCTTTATAGCTTTCTTTATATCATCCCATCGTGATTCTATTTTCATCATATTCTTCTTATTAAAATTATCTACTTTAAAAGCAATATTAGAAAAATCACTTAGAACAAGTGCGGTTTTTAATACAAAATCCTTATTAATCTTAAATCCAGTACCTATTGCATTTACATCATCCACAAATTCTATGATTTCCTCTCTTGCATCATGGTTCTCCCACTGTGCAGATGCAATAGAAAGAAGCAAATCAGAATAGCTTAGTTTTGTACCACCACTGTTAACTCTTATGAAAATATTCAATACCTTATCTAATTCTACTTTTTTTTCTTTATAGTAACTGATTGTACCTGCTTTATTAATAATATTATAAAGACGTGATAATGCATTAATAGCGAACTTTGACTGCTCCTTAGTATAATCAAAATCCAAAGAAAAGCTGATATTGTCAGTTACATACATAGCCACATCTCCATCTTCGTGCATATCAAGAATTTTTCCTACTTCAAACCAGTATGTATCAATACCATTTTGTACTTCGTTATCCGCTAGAAATTTAAAATCATATTCATTATCACTGTCAACAGGTGATGATAATAGATTCAAATACAATTTTCTAACTGGATAAGCATTTTCATTTTTTCTTGACATATATTTCAACTTATAGGCATATGTTCCTTTTAGCCCTAAATAAATTGAAGTAAGTCTCTGTTGTCCGTCCAAGACAGCTGTTACACCATCAGATCCCTTAAGGTCAACTTTTTTGTTATGAGCATTTTTACTCTCATGATAGTTTTTAATAAAACCATAAAAGTCATAATCATCTACATGTTCTTTGCCAATTTTCCAAAATAAAAATGTTCCAATAGGATAGTCTCTCATAAGAGAATCAAACAAAGTTTCAATCTGTTCTGTGTTCCACACATATTCACGCTGAATAGATGGAAGAACATATTTATTTGCCGATATATCTTTCATTACCTCTGCAATTGTAAGTGGTGTTTCATATGCCATTATTTTTTCTCCTTATCCATTTTGTCTTTCTGCATATTTTAATTCATATTATCTATATTCATTTCATTATGATATTTTTATCCTATGTATTCTCTTTATAACTAGCATAAATCAGATAATTAATTGTAACATACCGTCTCACATTATTCAATTGCATAAGTATTATTGACTTATCTTATTTAAAAATCTGTATAACAATCTCTGTATTCACCTCTGAATATTTAATTTTTTATCTCTTCTAATAAATTTGTTTTTCCTCGCTATATAACTCAATGTATCCCAAAATCGTCTGAGCTTCTTTGATATCAACCATATACACTATCATTAGCTTCAAACTCTATAATTATATCAAATTAATCTAAAGAAAAAAGGGTATATAACCCTTCATTAAAAAATGGAATACCTAATGTAAATATCGCAATAACAATAGAATTCAACCATAAATTTTCAATAAATGAATTCGGGATAAATATTTTAATAACAATTGAAGCAACTAATGCCTCCACACAATCGATTAATCTTTTAATAATCCTTTTTTCCAAACCTCATCATTACCATTTTTCTTATACACCCAAAAGCATACACCACCTAATAATAAATGTATTATTACGAACCATACTGGTGAAAGGGCTGATGTTACATACATTATTGTTCCTGACACTCCCTCATTATCCTCAATATATCCACCATTGTTTTTATTTTGAGTAATTATGATTTTTAACATAAATCCATAAAAAAGTATCAACATCAAGAATGTTGCTATCCCTGATTCATTGCCATCAATAAAATATAAAATACATAAATATATTAAAGCAAAACCGCATGCCATTCCATGAGCAACTATATACTTTTCAAAAAATTATTAATCCATTCTTCCATCATCTACTCCTATACAATCTTAAAGATTTTGTTCTCACTTCCAAATGTTTTACAATAGACTATACAAGTCATAAATTCAAACATAACCTCCACATATTTTACATCATAATATTTATTGACTTTCATATTTTCAATAAATACATAATGTTTAATTGTAACCACATATAAATCTTCATAATTGTCATACTTTTCAGTTCCTACACATATTTTTATCCTTACTTTTGTAGATATGTTACCTTCAAATATGCATCCTAGCCCATATAAAATCAATATTTCTTCGATAACAAGCAAACATTCTCACAATGTCCCGTCATCGCAAACATATCTACCGGATAATCCACCACTGCCCTATATCCACACTTTTCAAAGTAGCATAAGTCTCTTTCTAAGGTCACAGGATTGCACGATATATACACAACTCTGTCCGGTGACAATTTAACAACTGCATCTATAAACTCTTCTGTACTGCCACTTCTTGGAGGATCCATAAATACTACATCAGCCATCATTCCATTATCAGCCATCTTAACCATAAATTTTCCGGCATCATCACACGTAAATTTTATGTTTTTGATTTCATTTATCTTAGCATTATTAAATGCATCTTTAACAGCATCAGGATTCAATTCCACACCAATTACTTCCTTTGCCTTACTGCTTGCAGTAATACCAATAGTTCCAATACCGCAATATGCATCAATAACTGTTTCATTGCCTATAAGTCCTGCTAACTTGATGGCTTTATTATATAAGACTTCTGTCTGAACAGGATTAATCTGATAAAATGACTGCGGTGAAATTCTGTATCTGTTTCCACATAACACATCTTCTATATAACCTTTTCCATATAATACAATGTCACGTTTGCCCAGAACCATACTTGTTTTCTTATCATTTACATTAATTACGACCGTAGAAATCTTAGGGTGCAGCTTTCTTAAGGCTTTAACAAAATTATTCTTTGACGGAAGAATCGGTGACACTAATACTAAAATCACCATAACCTCCCCTGTCTTATGCCCTGTTCTTACTAATATATGTCTTAAAAGTCCGTATCCTGTATCCTCATCATACACCTTTATTTTAAATGATTTTAACAGACCTTTTATACTCTGTATAATTTCATCAGCATTTCTATTCTCAATCATACAGTTTTCAACATTTATTATTCTGTGGGAATTTCTTTCATAAATTCCAGACAGAATCTCTCCCTGTCTGCTTCTTCCTAATACTGCGTGAACCTTATTTCTATAATTAAATGGATTGTCCATTCCAATAATCGGTTTTACTTCGCAATGTTTATTAAGAAGTTTTCTTACCTGCTTCTCCTTTAATTTAAGCTGCTCCTTATATGGCATATCAATGTATTCGCAGCCACCGCATTTATTAGAATATGGACAGATCGAAGATTTATGATTGCCTACTTTTTTTGAATTACCATTTTTCGCATTGATATTCTGCTTAGACGTATTTTTCGAACTACTATTTTTACCATTAACATTCTGTTTACCTGCACTTTTTAAACTGTTATTTTTACCATTAACATTTTGTTTACCTGCATTTTTTGCACCATTATTTTTACCATTTATATTTCCTGTATTTTTATTTTTTATATTAACATTTTGCTTAGACTTATTATCTTTTTTATCCTGCATTTTATATGACCTTTCTTATCCGCATTTTCAACCGATAGCATTTATTACTCCTATTAATGTAACACAATAAAGCAAATAAAGCAACGCGACAGTCCTTGTCATTTTCTATTAAAAATAGTAAAATTATTAGGATTAATCTTAAAAATAATTTAGACAAGCGTGATTAAATATACAAAGATTGAATTTTTAAAATTTTCAAATTCTGTTATATCGTTATTATATATTTAATGCACTCATCTAAAATCTTATATTACCGGAGGTTTAAACTTGAAGATTACAATTATCTGTGTTGGTAAAATTAAAGAAAAATATCTGTCAGATGCAATAGCTGAATATTCTAAAAGGCTCTCTAAATATTGCAAACTTGAAATAATTCAGTTGCAGGATGAGAAAACCATTGAAAATGCATCCGATACTGTTAACAGACAGATTAAAGATAAGGAGGGCGAACGCATTTTAAAAAATATTTCCGATGGCTCATATGTTATTACCCTCGAAATCAATGGTGAAATGATTTCTTCCGAGAAAATGGCACAAAAAATCAATTCATTAGGAATTTCAGGCACAAGTCACATTACTTTTATAATCGGTGGTTCGCTTGGTTTATCTGAAAGTGTTTCGAAACGTTCAGATTACAAATTAAGTTTTTCAAAAATGACATTTCCACACCAGTTGATGCGTGTAATCTTATTAGAGCAGATTTATCGCTCATACAGAATTATCAACAACGAACCCTATCATAAATAATTTATAACATTTATTCATATGAATTGTATTATAAAAGCAAATATCTGCTAAATTTCAAAGTATTGTCATATAACGCCTTATTTTACAATACTTTCGTAAATCTGATATATTCATTTACTTTATACAGCAATTCATATATAATCTTACTAAATCAAATAATTATAACTATTATTTATTTTATTATTAATATTTCTATGGCAGCAATAAATGTATGCAGAAACGGAGGTTAATATGCCATACTGTCCTAAATGTAAATACAAATATGTTGAGGGTAAAACTATTTGTCCTGATTGCGAATGTGAGCTTGTAGATGAGCTTGACGATGATGTTAAATTATCTGAAGATACATTTACAAATGATAATTCAGGCGAAGATTTTATATCTAACTCAGGTAAACAATATATTACTAAATCAGATAAATATAAAGACCTACATTCTTCGTCATTATCACTTATAATTGTAGGTGTCTTAGGTGACATTTTCTTAATTCTCAATGCTCTTGATGTATTACCAATTCATTTTGCATTTGAGGGTCTTTCAGGAATTCTATTCTATATAGTTATGGGTGCTTTACTGAATGTTTTCCTTATTGGTGGAATTGTATCCTTAAAAAGTGCAGGAAAGATTAAGAATGAGATTAAGTCAGAAGAGGACTTCACTTCTTCAGTTATCAATTATATAACTGATACATATACAAAAGACTCCATCGACGAACATTTCTCTTCGACCGATGAAGCCAATCTTTATTTTGAACGTGAAGCATTTATTAAAAAAGCAATATCTGATAAATTCGGTGAACTAGATGAAGCATATCTTGATAAGCTTATCGAAGATATCTACCAGCAAATATTTGAGTAAATACTATATTAAGCATTAATAAATATTTTAATTATGCTGACATTATATCAGCTTTTTATCCTGCTAATATACTATCTAATAATCTTTTATCAGTGTTTCACTTCACCAAATACACTGTCACACAACTCCTTGCAATATTGCAGTGAAAATACGGAATCTCTTGATATAATTTCATTTTGAGCGGCTAATTCTTCGGAATAGTCGCTTAATTTATATGTAGTAATCTGTCCACGTCCACTAATCATCTGAGTAACAAGTGGAATTGCACTATAATCTTTTATATAAAGACCTCCGTCTGGATTTTTAGCGATTATTACTTTTGCCATTGTACCAATCATACGGTCCGCAACACCTCGTCCATAATCACTTGTGGCATTGATAAAATTACCTATTGAGTAATATACTAATGCTCTATTTCCATTCGATGCCTCAACCCATTTCACTGGTTCTATAACATGTGGATGTGTTCCAATAATCAGGTTTGCACCCAGTTCGGTAAAATATTCTGCCCATTTTTCCTGTTCTGCCGTCTCATTATGTGTATATTCTGTTCCCCAATGAGGACATACTATTATAAAATCTGAGATTTGCTTTGCAATTTCCATATCTCTAGCTATTTTTTCACTGTCTAACAGATTTACACAATATGGCATATCAGACGGAAGTGAAATTTCGTTTGTTCCATATGTATAATTCAGAATAGCAACCTTTATTCCATTTACTTCTCTTACATAGACATTATTCTGCTCCTCTTGTGATTCATTAATTCCTATAACTCCTATATCCGGATGTGAAGTTTTCCAATAATTAATGCAATTTAATATACCACGTCTGCCCTTATCAAGTGCATGATTTGTAGCATGTAGAACCACATCGAAACCAGCCTCTACAAGTGCATCTCCAACTTCATATGCCCCATTAAATGCAGGATAACCGGATAACCCTAACTCTGTTCCTCCAAGTATTACTTCCTGATTAACGAGTGCAAGGTCCGCCTCTTCAATATCTTTTCTTACATTTTTGAATAAATGGCTATAATTATAACTTCCGTCCTCCGTTAAACCACTGTCACTTACCGGTGTATGAAGCAGCACATCTCCAACCATCACTAATGAAAATTCTGTGGCATTATCATTATTCTGACTACCACTTTTACCCTCTGTACCACCTAATATACCGCCACTTAATGAATTACTATCATCTTCTGAATTTATCTGATTCGCCGACTCATCTGTTGTATTATTTACTGATTCGTCAGAATCTGTACCATTTGCCGATTCATTAGTAATGGCATTATCTTCTGAAGTATTAGAAGTTATACCACCTGCTGATTCTAATGTTGCAACTTCCTTAGCAGAATTACTTTTGCTGCCACATCCTGTTGTTAGCATTAAGGTCAGAATAATTATATACAGTAATACATTATTTATTTTCTTCATCTGTTCACCTCGTTCTTTATACCTTATTGCTTTATAACATTTTTAGGCTCGCCATTAATAAATGCTCTAAGATTATCCTTAACAATATTTAATAATCTCTCTCTTGTCTCAAGTGGTGCCCATGCTACGTGTGGTGTAATTGTAATATTTTTTGCATGCAGAAGTTCACAATCCTCTGCCATCGGTTCTGTTGTAAGTACATCAATTCCTGCACCCGCAATTACTCCGTTATTAAGAGCCTTACATAGTGCATTTTCATCAACGACACCGCCTCTTGATGTATTGACAAAATAACAGTTTTTCTTGCATTTACTTAAGAATTCTTCATTTATCATTTTCTCAGATGCCTTATTCAATGGACAATGTACTGTTATGATATCCGAATTCTTCGCAATATCATCGATACTTCCATATCTTATATTACTATAACCATTAAATTTTTCCTTAATTATATTATTTACATTTGTCTCATTCCTCGAAAATGCAATTATATTCATATTAAATGCTTTTGCAATTTCGCTGACTTTCTGCCCTATACTTCCAAAACCTATTACACCTATGGTTTTATCTGCCAACTCACTCATATTATATATAAAAGGTGAAAATATTTTACTATTCTTCCAGCCATTATCTTTAACAAAGTTATCATACATTGCTACCTTATTATAATAATTCATTATCAATGCAAATGTATGCTGTGCAACTGCATCTGTCGAATAACTTCCTGCATTGCATACAGTAATGTTTCTGGCATTAGTATATTCTAAATCTACGTTATTGTATCCTGTTGCAAATAATCCGATATATTTTAACTTTGTTGCATTTTTCAAGGAATCTTCATTAAGTAAAATCTTATTACATAATACCACATCTGCATTTTTAAGTCTCTCTGGTAATTCCTCACGTTTTGTTAACGGATAGGTTATAACATCTCCAAATTCGCTTAATGAAGATAAGTCTAAATCACCCTTGCTGATTGTATCGCAGTCAGGCAATACTATTGTAAGTTTTTCATTCTGCATAAGCTGCTCCTTTTCATTAAATATTATATATTTCCTATAATACAACAAAAGGAGCCGTAAATACAGCTCCATCTGTTATATATACAATCTTATTTATTTTGAAAGAAATTCGTGAATTCCTTTAGCGCCTGCTTTACCAGCTTCCATTGCAAGGATAACTGTAGCAGCACCTGTAACGGCATCTCCACCTGCATATACTGCTTCTTTAGTAGTCTTACCTGTTTCATCAGCAATAATACATTTTCTTCTGTCTGTATCAAGTCCGACTGTTGTTGATGAAATTAATGGGTTTGGTGATGTACCAAGTGACATAATTACTGTATCTACATCCATTGTGAATTCTGAACCAGGTACTTCAACCGGTTTTCTTCTTCCAGATGCATCAGGCTCACCTAATTCCATCTTAATACATTTCATTCCTTTAACCCAGCCTTTTTCATCTTCAAGAATCTCAACAGGGTTTGTTAATAAATCAAAGATTACTCCCTCTTCTTTTGCATGATGTACTTCTTCAACTCTGGCAGGAAGTTCTTCTTCGCTTCTTCTGTACACGATATGTACTTCTGCACCAAGTCTTAAAGCTGTTCTGGCTGCATCCATAGCAACGTTACCGCCACCTACAACTGCAACTTTCTTACCTGCAACGATTGGAGTATCGTATTCATCTTTGAAAGCTTTCATAAGATTACTTCTTGTTAAATATTCATTTGCTGAGAATACACCATTTGCACTTTCACCAGGAATACCCATGAATCTTGGAAGACCTGCACCTGAACCGATAAATACTGCGTCGAATCCTTCGTCATTAAGTAATTCGTCAATCTTTGTAGAGTGACCGATTACAACGTTTGTCTCAATCTTAACGCCTAATTTCTTAACGTTTTCTATTTCATGTTTAACTACTGTATCTTTAGGTAAACGGAATTCAGGAATACCATATACTAAAACTCCGCCTGGCTCATGAAGAGCTTCGAAAATAGTAACATCATATCCTAATTTAGCTAAATCTCCTGCGCAAGTAAGTCCTGAAGGACCTGAACCTATAACTGCAACTTTCTTACCATTTGATTCAGCAGCTTTTTCAGGCTCAATTCCATTTTCTCTTGACCAGTCTGCTACAAATCTTTCAAGTTTACCAATTGATATTGGTTCACCTTTAATACCACGGATACATTTACCTTCACACTGGCTTTCCTGAGGACATACACGTCCACATACAGCCGGAAGTGCAGATGATCTACCGATAATCTTAGCAGCCTCTTCAATATTTCCATCTTCGACTTCTTTGATAAAGCTTGGAATATCTATTGAAACAGGACAACCTTTCTGACATTGTGGATTCTTACATTTAAGACATCTGCTTGCTTCTTCTTTAGCTTCTTCCATATTATATCCTAAACAAACTTCTTCAAAGTTTGTTGCTCTTACTTTAGGATCCTGTTCTCTTACAGGTACTTTCTTTAATACGTCCATTATTTGTCACCTCCACAGCCGCAACCGCCGCCCTGATGTGTATCACCTTCGCGGAGTTTTAATAATGCTCGGCCTTCTTCAGTTTTATACATCTGCTGTCTCTTCATAGCCTGGTCGAAATCAACCTTATGTCCATCGAATTCAGGACCATCAACACAGGCAAATTTAACCTCATCACCAACGATCACACGACAGGCACCGCACATACCTGTTCCGTCAACCATAATTGGGTTAAGTGAAACTATAGTAGGAATATTTAATTCTTTAGTAAGTAAACATACGAACTTCATCATAATCATTGGTCCGATTGCTACACAGACATCATATTTCTTACCCTGGTTATTTACTAAATCTTTGATAACTTCAGTAACCATACCTTTGAAACCATATGAACCATCATCAGTTGCAACGATAAGATTGCCTACTTTCTTCATCTCTTCTTCTAATATTAAGATGTCTTTAGTCTTAGCACCAACTATAACGTCTGCTTCTATACCATGCTCATGTAACCATTTAACCTGTGGATATACAGGTGCAGTACCAACACCACCAGCTACAAATAAGAATTTCTTATTCTTTAATTCTTCTAAATCTTCATTAACGAATTCAGATGGCTGACCAAGAGGTCCTGTAAAATCTCTGAATGCATCTCCTGTCTTTAATTTTGACATCTTCTCTGTTGATGCACCAATTACCTGAAATACAATTGTAATTGTTCCATTTTCTCTGTCATAATCACAGATTGTTAAAGGAATTCTTTCGCCTTTTTCATCAAGTTTAGCTATAATAAACTGTCCAGGATTACATGATTTAGCAATTCTTGGAGCTTCTACGTCCATTAAGTAGATGTTATTAGCTAATTGTTCTGCTTTTAATATCTTGTACATACTTATCCCACTTTCTATGTTATTCTGTTAATTTATATTTTCCAGCATTTTCTGTATCTTTTTCAAGAACTACAAGTGTACTGGTAACAGTATCTACACCATAATAAACCACTTTGACTGTTTTGTCACTAGAATCTTTCTCTGTGGCATTAATTACATAATATTCTACATTGTCGATATCAGCAATGCAATTATAACTGAAAGTCAGATTCAAACCTTCTTTTGTTACATATTGTTCTTCATTGACTTTAGCTGCTATATTGTTATTTTCAACATAATTCTTAAGAATTACAAGTGCATCGTCATATGTTATTGCACTGTTTAATTCTAACTGATATACGTTCTGCGTAACTTCACTTTCCACACCTGACTCTGATACTAATATTGCTGAAAAAATGTTCTTTCCTCTTAACATCTTAACAGGCTCTGTATACTCTGTATCTGATGTAGTAGGTGTTGTAGGTGTTGCACCATAAGTATAATAACACTTCATTCCCTCAGGAACTGTAATTGTTATCTCTGTATTCTCTGTATATTTGCCACCATCAGGTGTAACAACCGGAGCATCAACCGTATTAGGCTTAATATTATATGTTGCACTGGCAACTTTACTTGTAAGACCTTTTTCATTTACCGCAATTGCTTTTACAGTTATCTTTCCCTCTTTATTAAGGTTAATATCTTCTGTATACTGCGTACTTGATGTCGTAGGATCTGTTCCATCTAATGTATAATATATCTTATTATTATCACTTATTAACTTAATTGAAATATAAGTGTCATAATCTCCCTCTTTCTCACTGAATTTAGGAGTTGCTACATTATATTCTGAAAGCTGTGATTTAATTGACACATCATCTATACTGTCAATCAATGCAGATATCTCATCGTTCATACCTTTAGAATCATATATTTCAACTAATTTCTCATAATACTCATATTCTTTTGGAGATAATTCTATAAGTGTCTTAAGAACACCTATCTGCTTATCTTCTGTTCCATCCATATTCTCATAAGTTGCTAATAATGATTTATTAACTTTGATTTTCTCATTCTTATTATTAGCAATCTTCTCAGCTTCTAAGAATTTAGCAAGAGCATTATCATATTCTTTAGCTGTATAATAATCATATCCTGTATTATATACATTTGTAAATGAATCTTTGCCGGTATCTTTATTCAATACACTAAGTAGCAATATTGCGATTGCAACAACAATCGCTGCAATAACACCAAATATTATTGCTTTAACTTTAAATGCTTTCTTTTCTGATTGATTTTCGTCTTCCTCGGTATCATCAGGATCATAATTATTATCCTGATTAAAATCCATTCCATCTACCTGATAATCATTTAATTTAGCAGTATCTTTAAGATTCTGGATATCTACTAATGAAATCTCTGCTTCAACATCATGGTCCGGCATAGTATCAACATAATAATCATCATCTAAATAATCCATATCATTATCATCGAAACTGTCTGAACCATTAATTTTACGTGTATTTCCATCGTTTACACTATTTCTATATTGTTTAGAATTATTAGACTGATTTGTCGCACCATAGACATTCGTTTTATCATTTCTCATCGAATTTCTATATCTGTTTAAATCATTCTGCTTGTTTTTCTTCTTATCATCTTCATCAATCTCGTTCATTAATTCGCCGACATTGTTAGCTAATTCAGCTTCAATCAAATTGAAATCAGGTACAACCTGGATAGGTGTACCGCATTTCAGACAAAACGCCTGATTATCTTTACACTCTTCTCCACATCTGCTACATTTCATGGTTACTCCATTCCGTCTGAATCAGACTTGTTATTTTAACTTAAACATATATACTATACCATAAGTCAAATTGGCAGGCAAGGAAAATTTATCCCAGCTTGCTATTTGCAAATTTATCCCAGCTTGTTATTTGCATATAGCCAATAAAGACTTTCGTAATAATGTATGAATATGATTCTCATCCAAAGTTTCTGCATATTGGCTACATTCAAATAATCAGATATTCAAAAGAAGTGCAGGAATATAAGTTCCCACACTTCTTTATAATACACATTATGTAATATATTTTTATTTAAAATCAATATACTAATTATATTTTACTTTCTTTCTATTCTTGCAAGTCATTAATATGATTGAACAGATGAATGTAACTAACTGTGCTGCCATCATTAAGATGAAGCCGATTCCAAAACCTGCTGTTATTGTCATCACATATTCTTCTGATGCTAAGAAATTTAACAAATCGTTAAACGAATCTTTTATTATATTAAGAAGTTTAAAGCACCATAAATATCCAATGTATCCACCAAGTCCTAACTTAATTAAGCTGAATAACATAATAAGAACATATGCTCCTCTTCTTCGTACAACTACAAGTAATATAAACTCAATAACAGCGAATACTACTAATGCTATACCTAATCTAATAGTACAATATCTGATTGTCTTACTAACATTAATTGATTTATGTTCATCATTAACCCATACCTCGTCCTCATCGACACCTGATTTAATGATATCTATTCCTGTAACTGAATCTTTCTGGCTACCCTCACCTTTAACCTTTGCTTCCAGTGATAAGTAATTCATAAATAATGTTGCACACGAAAGAATAGTTGCTATAAGTACAATTGCACTAAATAAGAATCTCTTAAACGAGAACTTATTAGCTTTCTCAGTTTGTTCCTGAGTTCCATAATTAGTATTCTCAACAAACTGATTACTATTTGTATTTGGATTTACATTTGGATTTGCATTTACATTCTGAACTCCATTAGAGAACTGATTGTCACTTCCAAACTGACTGCCTGTAAAACCATTATCAGGCTGATTATTAATCTGATTATCCTGACCGTTGTTGTAATTATCCTGTGTTTCTGTAGGTTCAACCGGTTCTATTGTATCCCCAGTATTTTTTGTCTCTTCCTGATTAATTTCTTCTACATTCTCATTATTCTCATCTTCAGCATTGTTATCTACCTGCTGGAAGAATGAATATGAAAGGTTATCAGACGAACTATCACCTGAATTCTGATTATCATTTTCTTTTACAACTTCATCATTTTCCTGCGCAATTTCTTCTGATGAATTATTGACTTCTGCCTGTACTTCACCTATCTTTGTACCGCAACTTACGCAGAATATTGCATCATCATCATTTTTTGCTCCGCATTTTTTACAAAACATTTCTCTTAACCTCTTTTCCTCTTTTTTTCATATGTCCTTTATTATTTTATATTAATTAAATACATTGTCAAGATTTAATTATTACTTCATGGTAGTTACTCTTACAGTACAATATAACACTTTACCATTAACCTTTGCAGTAATAGTTGTAGTTCCTGCCATTCTTGCGATTACTCTTCCGCTTGATGTTACTGTAGCTACTCGTTTGTTATTTGAATACCACTTAATATTCTGAGTCGCTCCGAATACGTCTAAATCATAACTGTCATACTGTTCAAGTGTAATATAAGTTGCATTTAACGCAAGAACTATTACCTCACATGAGCTTTCTACACCGGTTTCATTAGAAATAGCATATATTTCTGTATTACCCTGTCCTCTTGCTGTTACAGTACCATTTGCTGAAACAGTTGCAACAGAAGTATCTCCTGATACCCATGTAACACTTTCTGTAGATTTTGTAGGTTTAATTCTGGCTGTTAATGTTCTTGTCTGACCAGGTAACATTGTAATACTCTTAGAATTAATAGTAATACCTGTTGCCGGTACAGTTGGTTTAACAGTAACTTTACATACACCTATGACATTATTGCCATCAACTGATGTAGCATATATCTTACATATTCCTGCTTTAACACCTGTAATCTCACCTGAGTAATCTACTGTTGCTATTGATGAATCTGAGCTGCTCCACTCAACTTCTCTATATGTAGCATCAGCAGGTGCAACACTTACTGATACCTTTGCACTCTTGCCCTCAGCAACTGATACGCTGCCCGGACTGATTGTAATAGAAGTTACAGGTTTTATAACTTCGATAGTTACACTGTCAAATATACCACTTCCGTCTGTTGCATATGCATATATTGTAGCTCTTCCAACATTTTTAGCTGAAATTCTTCCATTAGCATCTACTGAAATAATACCACTATTAGATGATGTCCATCTTAATTTTCTGTTTGTGGCACTTTCTGCTAAAACCGATGCTGATAACTGTTTAGAATCACCAATGTTCATTCTTGAAACGCCTGCATTAATCTTAACAGATGATACGAATTCCTGAACTGTTACCTGGCAACTTGCTATAAGTCCTCTTTCTTCTGTCTTAGCTATAATAATTGCTATTCCACCTTTTTTACCTGTAACAACACCATTTGCATCAACACTTGCTACTGTGTCATCACTTGAAGAATATATTACATTCTTATTATCTGCATCAGCAGGTGTGATTGTAGGTATAATTATGAATTTGTCGCCCTTCATAATTGTCTTAGAATTAACATTTAATGATATTCCTGTTATTGGTTGAAGAACGGTAACAATGCATTTTGCCATTGCACCACTGTCCTGGCTTGTTGCTGTAATTACACAATTACCTGCCTCTAAAGTAGTTACTTTACCATTCTGGTCTACTGTTGCTATAGAAGTATCATTTGATGACCATGATATCTTTTTATTCATTGCATTATCAGGAAGTGCTGTTGCATTAAGCCAGAATTCAGTTCCCTTTCTTACTGTAATGCTGTCATTACTTATTGCAATGCTTGTAACAGGCTGATATACAGTTACGTTACACATTGATGTAGCACCACTGTCCTCTGATTTAGCAAGAATTGTTGCTGAACCACTTCCTACTGCTGTTACCATGCCCTCATCATTTACAGTTGCAACGTTTGTATCACTTGATGTCCAGATGATTTTCTTATTAGTTGCATCTTCAGGAGTTATCTTTGTAGTAAGTCTGAACTGCTCATTTAATTTCAATGTAATATTTGTATAATCTAAATCAACTGCCGTAACAGGATTATTTATGTAGAATTCACAGGTATCAATAAGGTTTCCGTTATAACCTGTATCTACTGTCTTAACAATAATTGTCGCTTTACCAGGTTTATGGAATGTAACTAAACCATTTTCTCCGACTGTTGCAACATCCGGTGCTGATGAAGTCCAGGTTACGTCTCTGTTAACTCCATCACCAGCCGGAAGAATTGTATATGTAAGCTGGTAAGTTTTAGTAGCAAGACTTGTTGTAACTGTATTTACATCCATCTTAATTCCTGTAACAGGTTCTCTTACGGATACTGTACATGAAGCTACCTTTATTCCATCTTCAGTAACTACTGATACAACTGCCTGTCCACCTTTAACACCTTTAATTATTCCCATATCATCTACTGTAACGATTTTCTCATCTGATGATACCCATTTAACATTAGTATTATCCGGTCTGCTTGGATTAAAGGTTACAATAAGTCTGTACTGTGAACCTTTTATTATCTCAACTTCTGAAGGAGAGATAACTACATCTAATACAGGCTCTTTAACATAGACTTCACAAGTTGCTGTTTTAGCAACTCCGTCTATAATCTGTGTTGCTGTAATTGTTGCCTGACCTTTTGCTTTAGCCTTAACTGTCGCAAGATATTTATCATTTCTGCTTGGTGTTACGGTAACTATAGATTCATCTGATGACTTCCATGTAACACTTGCCGAAGAATCTGTCACAATTGCAGTTAAATCAAATGACTTATTAGCATTTAATATATGTTCTGACTCACTAAGTGCAAATGAATCAATTACGTTAATTGTAATACTTGCTGTCTGAATATCCGTTGTCCCAAATACTTCCGGATTAACAACACTTGCCGTAATTGTTGCCTGACCTTTACTTACTGCTGTAAGTACCCCATCTGAAGAGATTGTGGCAACTCCTGTATCGCTTGAATTCCAGTTTACTGACTTTCTGTCGCTCTCACTTATATTAGTATCTAATGTAAGTGTGTCACCAACTGCAACTGACTTAGATGATGATGTGATTGCAAAATCTACTGAAACCGGAATATTTCTTACCGGCGATGGCTGTAAACTGTACCATTCATCATTCTTATCTAAAGTATAGATATATAAAAATGTTTTTCCTGCTGCCTTACCATATGCGGTACCATCTCCATCTACTGAAACTACTTCAGGATTAGCACTTTCAAATATTACATTTGATGCATGTCCTGCGTTAGTAGTTAAAGTATAATATTCTTTATAACCAATATTTAATAATGAATCTGTCTCTTTAAATTTAGCATTAACTGCTACTCTGAAGCTCTCGCTCTGTCCGTCATCAGTCATCGCAGTAATCTTAGCCTTACCGGCACCAACTAATGTTAAGACACCATTTCCGCTTCCATCATCTGTGACTGTTACAACAGAATCATCACTGCTTGTCCATTTAACCGGATTATCTGAATTAGTAATGATATTAGGTACTGTCCAGTCATCTTCATATGGAGCTGTTGGAATACTTGCTTCATTTATCTTGAATTTTACTACAACTGTTCTCTCTGATTTAGTTGTAATCTCATAATCTCCGTCATCTGTTGATACAACCTTTGTAAATGTAGCAGATATGGTTGCTTTACCAGCACTTATAGGTTTAAGTACTGCTGTAGATTCTGTACCCTCAGAATTCTGTGATACATCTACAATACTTCTGTCTGATGATTCCCATGTAATCGAGCCACCATCTTCTAAACTTATGTATTCATCATTTTCAGAATCATATGCCTGTGCCGTCCATGTTACCGGACTGCTACCTACTTCCCATGTGCCATCGTTTAATTCATCTCCCGTTATATTTACCTTAACAGACTCGGCAGATGCAAATCTTGATGCCACAAAGAATATTATTACACCGACTAATAACATCGTAGCTATTTTATATATTGTTTTGACATTTCTAAGATTCTTAAGATTCATTTTTCTTATATGTTTCATATTTCGCCTCTATACCTTTCAATCCGGTTTTCTCCGAATATTGTTTATATTAATAACGCATCAGAATGTCCGTAAAATAACAGATATATTTATCAAATTATTCTGTCAGTCTGATACAATATAAATCGACATATTTTCCATAAAACATTATATCAAATAACAAATATAAAATCAATGAGTCAAATGCATTGCACCTGACTCATTGTTAATATTTATTTACTTTATTAATAGGATTATATATTAGTCCTCTTCTTCATCATCTGGTCTGTCCCAGTTATGATATACAGCCTGAACATCATCATCTTCATCAAGTAAATCTAAGATTCTGTTCATTTTCTTAATATCATTTTCGTCTGTTAATTCAACCCATGTCTGTGGAATCATTGTTACTTCTGCTGAAACCATTGATATTCCACCATTTTCAAGTGCTTCTCTTACTGCACTGAAATCTTCAGGTGTTGTTGTTATCTCGAAACTGTCTTCTTCTTCTGCGAAGTCTTCTGCACCTGCATCAACAGCTAACATCATAAGCTCGTCTGCATCACCTGTATATTCTTCTTTGTCAATTATAATCTGACCTTTTTTATCAAACATAAATGATACACAACCCTGTGTTCCGACATTTCCGCCACCTTTAGTAAATGCATTTCTTACATTAGAAGCTGTTCTGTTCTTATTATCTGTTAATGCATCAACTATGATAGCCGAACCATTTGGTCCATATCCCTCATATGTAACTGTAACGTAGTTAACTGAGTTAGCATCACCTGCTGCTTTCTTAATACCTCTGTCAATTGTATCATTAGGCATATTGTTAGCTTTTGCTTTAGCTATAACATCACGTAATTTGCTGTTATTAGCAGGATCAGGTCCTCCCTCTTTAACAGCTACGGCTATTTCTCTACCTATAATTGTAAAGATTTTACCCTTTGCTGCATCGTTTTTCTCCTTTTTATGCTTGATATTCGCAAATTTTGAATGTCCTGACATACTTTACCTCTTTCCTTATATTTAGTATTCTATTCACCGGCTTAAGATTATTAATATCTTTCGTCGATGTTTTAATTATTTTATATTATAAGCCTTTAGCTTTATAAACATATTTACTCATTATCTGATAATGTAATAAGTACAACTGAAATCATTCTGTTTTTTACACTCAGAACTTTATACTTGACATTATCAATTACAATCTCCGGTCTTTCATCATTTTCAAGAATTCTTTCGAATTTAGAAACCAGATAACCATTAATCGTCTCGCAGTCCTCATCAAACTTAATATGAAGCTTTTCTTCTATCTCTTCAAGTGATGTGTTTCCTTTTACAACATAAGCACCATCTTCACGTCTGACAATATTTACATCTTCTTCGTCATATTCATCTAAAATATTTCCAACTATCTCTTCTAAGATGTCCTCCATAGCGACTATGCCTGAAGTCTGGCCATATTCATCAACAACTATTGCCATATGTATCTTCTCTGACTGCATTGTTTTAAATAATACATTGATTTTCTTAGTCTCCGGTACAAAAGATGCCTTTCTTACAAGTCCGGGAATATCAGAAATCTTCTTCATATCGTTAACTTCACGTTGTGCCTCTGACATTATATCCCTGAAATTAACAATACCTATAATATTATCAATATTATCAATATATACAGGAAATCTTGAATTACTAAGTCCAAGAATGTATTCTGCTGCATCGCATAGAAGCATATCTCCATCCACACATACCATAGATGTTCTGTGTGTCATTATATCTTTAGCTTCCTTATCACCGAATTCTACTATATTATTTATCATCTCGGCTTCACTTGCAAGCAACACACCCTGCACATGGCCTTCATTTATGACGGAAATAATATCTTCTTCAGTAACATTTTCTTCCGGTTCATTAGGATCAATTCCAAATATTTTAAGAATCATATCAGCAATTACCGAAACACAGAATGTAACCGGTATCAGAACCACTGTCATCATATATGTGATATTAGTAAGTTTTAATGATATTCCCTTAGAATGTCTGGCTCCTAATTTCTTAGGAATAATTATTCCAAATACCAATAAGACAATTACCCATAAGACTGCCATTCCAATTCTTAAAAGTGCCTTATCTGTCTTAAAACCGATACATATACCTGTAACTAATGTTATTAATACTGATACTGCCTGTACTGTGTTAATGAACCTCGCCGGATCATCTATTATTTTATTAACTTTCTGATATGTTTTCTCATTCTTCTCTTTTATTTCTTCAAGTTCGTTTTCGCTGATATTTTGTACAGCCGAACTATATAAATAAACAATTATTGTTAAAACAAATAATATTGCTACTGCTAAAATAATCCATATGGGGTTACACCCGTCCATTTGAATTTACTCCTTTTACCTTTTGATTAATATATGTGACTGCATAATAATACTTTTTATTCTTTAAAGTAATATTCTGCACTCACTTCTTTCAGTGCAATTATGCACCAATAACAGAAAATATATCATTTTATTACTTATTAGTCAATATTTTATGTATTTAATTCTAAACTAACAAGCAATGCTCTATCAACCTGATTCAATATTTCTTCGTCTAAATGACATACTTTATCTTTCAATCTTTTCTTATCAATTGTCCTGAGCTGTTCTAACAGAATAACCGAATCTTTTACCATATTATATCTTCTGCTGTCTAATTCCACATGAGTAGGCAGCTTTGCCTTATTCATTTTAGATGTGATGGCTGCACATATTACAGTAGGACTATGCTTATTACCCATATCATTCTGAATTATAAGCACCGGTCTGATTCCTCCCTGCTCTGAACCGATAACAGGTCGCAAATCAGCATAATATACATCTCCTCTTCTAACTACCAACGAATTCACACTCCATATTTTACCTTTATATTTAAGTAAATTTACTCTATCAATAGTATTGCCTAAAAAAGGGTGTATATTCCATTTTTATCTGTAAACTTTTATTTCATCATACTCACATCATACATATCATCGAAATAATCCTTAGTACATACGATTTTACCATTTCTGTAATATACTCTTGGCATACGTTTTCCTAAGTCACATACAACTTCATAATTAAATGTGTCACCTGCAATTTCTGCCATCTTCTCTGTTGTAATCTCTTCATTTCCTGATTTACCGATAAGAATAACTTCGTCTCCTGATGCCACACCATCTATATCAGTAACATCAACCATAAACTGGTCCATACAGATTCTTCCAAGTATGTTAGCTTTTCTGCCTCTTATTAAAACATAGCCTTTATTAGAGAGACTTCTTCGGTATCCATCTCCATATCCTACAGGAATTGTAGCTATCTTCATTGGCTTATCAGCGACGAACGTACCACCATAACTTACTTCTGTACCTGCTTCAATATCTTTAACATATACAATATGACTCTTAAGTCCTAATGCAGGTGTAAGTTTTACGGAATTCTTATCTACTTCATCAGATGGATATAATCCATACATTGCAATTCCTGCACGTACAGCATCCATATTTGCTGAATTAATCTCCATCATTGCCGCACTGTTTGAGCAATGTTTCACAGGTATATGTATACCCTCTTCTTCAAGTCTGTCTGTGAAATTCTTAAATCTCTCAAACTGTTTCATTGTCTTAGACTTATCTGTCTCATCTGCTGTCGCAAAATGTGTAAATATTCCCTCGATTTCAACATTATCAAGCTTATTTATCTTCTTAATGGTATCAATACTTTCTTCACAATCTTTAAAACCGATTCTGCTCATTCCGGTATCCACTTTAATATGAAGCTTTGCTATTTTACCAAGCTTCTTCGCTGCCTTAGAGGCTGCCATAGCCGATTCCATTGTAAATACAGCAGGTCTTACATCATTTTCAACGACTCTTTCCATCTGGCTGTCATGAGTATATCCGATAACATATACAGGCTTTTTAATTCCGTTTTCTCTTAAATTAACAGCCTCATCTATCGTTGCAACCGCATACGCATCTACTAAATCATTTATTGTATAGGCTATAGGTACTGCTCCATGTCCATATCCGTCAGTTTTGATTACTGCGATTACCTTTGTTCCGGCTTTTATATTGTTCTTAAGATTTGTTACATTATTATATATAGCATCTAAATCAATTGTTACACATACTCTGTAATATTTTTCCATTGTATTCATTTTTTACATTACTCCATTCCGCAGACGTTTACGTCGGAGGAATCGCGAGCTGAATTATAAATTCAGCTCTGCGATAAAGGCTAATTGTGACGCCTGCGCCACAATTAGCTGTTTAAAAAATCAACATATCAATTTGATTTTTTAAACTTCTCCATTATTTCTAAACTTTAAGATTTGTGTGATGGCATCATTAATATCTGAAGCCATCATTCCATAAGCTGATTTACTCTCTTTCGCATAATCACCAGCTAATCCATGTAAGTATACACCCATACAAGCAGCTTCGTAAATACCTAATTTCTGTGATAACATTCCACCAATCATTCCTGATAATACATCACCGCTTCCACCTGTTGACATTCCACTGTTTCCTGATAGATTTACAGTAACATTTCCATTGTAATCGGCAATTACTGTTGTGGCATCTTTTATAACTGTTATGCAGCCATATTTCTTAGAGAAATCTCTAGCGACATCTACTATATTTTCCCTGATATCCTTACAGCTAATCTCTGTTAGTCTGGACATTTCCTTAATATGTGGTGTTATAATCACTTTGTTATGAAGTAGTTTTAATAATTCTCTGTTTTCGCTTATAACATTTAGCCCGTCCGCATCTATAACTGCATTACAATTCGAGGTAAGTACCTTTTTAATCAGGTTATTTGCTGTATCGTCAACTGATAATCCCGGTCCTGCAACTACTATTGAATTACTGTCTAAATCAAAAGCCCCCACATAATCATTGACGATAGCTTCGATAATTCTGCCCTTTACTATAGGAAGATTATCTCTATGCGTTAATACCTCTACTATGCCAGCTCCGCATCTATATGCCGCTGTCGCTGAAAGTATCGCTGCACCACACATATTCTTCGAGCCTGCAATAACCTTTATACGTCCATAAGTTCCTTTATTAGATACAGGATTTCTCTCTGGAATAATTTGTAAATCTTCCCTTGTAAATGCATTAAATACCTCTTCTTTATAATTCTTTCTTAAATGCTTGTATGCAAGTCCATTGAAACCAACCTGTCTTACCAGCACTTCTCCTGTATAATTCTTACCATCACATAAGACTAAGCCTGCTTTTAATCTTCCAAATGTTACTGTCTTATATGCCTTTATGGCAACTCCCATAGCTCTTCCATTGTCTGAATTAAGTCCACTAGGACAATCAATTGCAATTACCTTTATCTTACTTTCGTTAATTTCATTAATAATATCTGCAAACAAGCCACTTACATCTCTTGATAATCCTATTCCAAATATAGCATCAACAATTAATTCGCCATCTGCAATTAAATCTTTAAATTGCTCTTTACCTTCTACATGAATAATATTCATTCCTATATTCTGTAAAATACCATATTGTATATTGAATTCTTCACTTGCCTTTGCCATATTTCCAATGATGCCAACGCAGATATCTGATTTGTTAATATTCGTTTCATCATATAGTATTCTTGCAAGTGCCAGTCCGTCAGCTCCATTATTACCAACACCACATATAATCTTAACTTTATTATATTTATTCTGCTCACATATTTCTATCACACATTCACTGACTGCCATGGCAGCTCTCTCCATAAGAACTAATGATGGTATCTTAAGCTCATTAATACAATAATTATCAACGATTTTACTTGCTTTTCCGGTTAATACTTCCATTCTCTACTCCTCCATTTCTGCTTTCGGCAACTGCCATTGTCATAACCAAATCGTCTGTATCCGAGATACTTACAAATATTTTATCGATTCCTAAGCTGTCACTAATTTTCTTCGCTTCACCATACAGATTTACATACGGCTTTCCTAATTCATCTCTAAGGACTTCTATATCTTTTCCGTTAAAACCCCTGAAGCCTGTTCCAAATGCCTTAGAAACAGCTTCTTTTACTGAGAAATTTGCCGCAAAAAAAGAAGTCCTCCCCTTTGCTTCCTCAATTTCCCTCTCTGTATAAAATTTATCCTTAAAATGTTCTTTAAGAGCCATAAATCTCTTAATCTCAACAATATCATTTCCTATTCCTATTATCATTTCTCCTCCTTGAACTTGTTCTTATCATAATTATGTTCTCTGTCAAATATCTCCATAACTTCATGACCTAACATATCATGCATATATCCGTAAATGCTGTTATTCTCATCTGTTTTATCCTGCTTAATTACTACATTTCTCTTAAGCTGTATTCTCGTCTTATCAATCCATTCGCCCAAAGCTTCTATCTGCATTTCATTGTTGCTGAGACGGCTGTAACAGTTCTCAATACTTTCCATAAGTAATTCTTCATTTACTTTCATAAGTCTGTATGGCAACTGATATTTCTCATTCTCAAGTTCAGTATTCTTATTATTAATATCTTCAATTAATTTTCTGCTCGCATCAAGCTTCTTCTGTCTTAGCTTCTCGTTCTCGTCATCTGTTTCTTCCATATTATCTACGATTTCTTTCATAAGCTTCTTCTTAAGCCCCACAAGACTCTTAATCTCTCTTGATACGCCGCTTTCCCTTTTCACAAGGTTCATAACTTCTTTCTCAAGCTTCTTAATCCTTGGTGTCTTTAAATTATCCGGAAATAACTGATGCCATCTGTTATCTAATGGCAAAATCGGAATCTTCTTTAAGTCTACTAAATTTTCAAAATTTTCATATGAACTTTCTGTCTCTTTTTTAGCCATTGTTACCTCCTATATGCACATAAGGATTATTACATATCATTTTCAGTTCTTGTAAGATTGTATGATAACTGCATAAGACTCTCTGATAAATGTACATTTTCAACGACAATATTCTTAGGCAGATTAAGGTCTGTATGAGCAAAATTCCATATTGCCCTGACACCACATTCTGCAAGCTTCTCAGCTACTTTTACTGCCTCTGCCTTAGGTATGGCAAGTGTTGCAATGTCAATCTTATTATCCTTAGCAAATTCTTCTAAATTATCCATAGACTGAACAGCTACACCTCTGACTTCCTTACCTATTAGTTCAGGATTCTTGTCAAACAATCCTATAAGAACAAAGCCTCTTTTCTCAAAATTAGCATAATTAGCAAGTGCTCTTCCAAGGTTACCAGCACCGATAATAATCATATTATGCTGCTTGTCAACTCCAAGTATCTTACCGATTTCAACATACAGGTACTTGACGTTATATCCATATCCCTGTTGTCCGAAGCCGCCGAAATTATTCAGATCCTGTCTTATCTGCGAAGCTGTTACGTTCATCTTCTTACTAAGTTCGCCTGATGAGATTCTTTCGACACCCGACTCCATTATTTCTCCTAAATATCTGTAATATCTTGGCAGTCTTCCGATAACTGCTTTAGAGATACTATTCTTAACCATAATTCACCATCCAATTCCGTTCTGATTTCAATTCACTGATTTAATACATTAAATTTACTAAATTATTAGAATTATAACACATCTTTGATAAAAATTAAACAAAGTAACTAAACTTTTTTCTCTCATTTAACATCTTTTTTAATATCTTCATAGACAACTTTACAAAAATCGTTTATATTTAGTAGTAAACGTTAAAAATTCTATTTTAAAATATTGCTTTAATATATATAAAATATATAAGACTTATTTAAAAATTTGGTTTAGATTAGTTTAGATTGGTGAGGTAATTATGATTTTAGCATGTAGTAACATAAGTAAAAGTTTTGACAGTAAGGTTATATTAGATAACTGCTCATTTCATGCAGAAGATAGAGAGAAAGTTGCAATAGTCGGAATTAATGGTGCGGGTAAATCTACACTATTTAAGATAATTACAGGAGAATTAAAGCCTGATGACGGGATTGTAACCGTAGCTAAGAATAAAACTCTTGCATATTTATCACAGCACCCTGATGTAGCAGGCGAGCATACTATCTACGAGGAAATGTTAGATGTCAAAAAAGACATTATAGAAATGGAGAGTACAATCCGTTCCTTAGAAGCTGAAATGAAAACTACCGAGGGTAAAGAATTAGAAAAACTTCTTGAAAGCTATTCTAAATTAACACATACTTTCGAATTAAATGACGGATATGCTTATAAGAGTGAGATTACAGGTGTCTTAAAGGGCTTAGGCTTCGCAGAGGAAGATTTTGACAGAAAGATATCAACTCTGTCAGGCGGACAGAAAACACGAGTATTCTTAAGTAAGATTCTGTTATCTAAGCCTGATATAATATTATTAGACGAGCCTACTAACCACTTAGACCTTAACTCAATCGCATGGTTAGAGGGCTTCTTAAGCAATTACAAAGGTGCCGTTATCATAATCTCCCATGACCGTTATTTCCTTGATAAAATCGTAACTAAAGTTGTAGAGATAGAGAATACAAAATGTACTACATATAATGGTAATTATAGCGATTATGCCACTAAGAAAGCCTCTTTAAGAGAAGCTGAACTTAAGAAATATCTTAATCAGCAGCAGGAAATCAAGCATCAGAAAGAAGTTATCGAGAAACTCAAATCATTTAATCGCGAAAAATCAATTAAAAGAGCTGAAAGTCGTGAAAAACAGCTAAATAAAATCGAGGTTGTAGAAAAGCCAAAATATATTGATGATGAAATGCATCTTAAATTAACTCCAAGGATTACAAGTGGTAAAGATGTATTATCGGTAGAAAATCTTTCTAAATCTTTTGGTGATAACCACCTTTTCTCAGATATTAACTTTGAAATCAAACGTGGCGAAAAAGTCAGTATCATCGGTAATAACGGTACAGGCAAGACTACAATCTTAAAAATCATTAATGGAATAATCGATGCCGACAGCGGTTCTACTAAATTAGGCAGTAAAGTTGAAATCGGATACTACGACCAGGAACATCACGTTTTAACTATGGAAAATACTTTGTTTGAAGAAATCTCAGATGCATATCCTGATATGACTAATACAGAGATTCGTAATGTATTGGCAGCATTTTTATTTACCGGTGATGATGTATTTAAGCAGATTAAAGACTTAAGTGGTGGAGAACGTGGACGTGTTTCACTTGCAAAACTTATGTTATCAAATGCTAACTTCCTTATTCTTGATGAGCCTACGAACCATTTAGATATTACATCTAAGGAAATCCTTGAAAATGCGATTAACAGTTATGAGGGTACCATTCTCTATGTATCCCACGACCGATATTTCATAAATAAGACCGCTGGCAGAATTATAGAACTGACTAATAATAAGATTGTAAATTATATAGGAAATTATGATTATTATCTTGAGAAGAAAGCTGAATTAACAGCTATATACGCTGCACCTGAAATCACCGAAACCAAAGACACTTCTTCTGTTTCTTCTTCTAAAGCTGACTGGCAGACTATGAAAGATGAACAGGCTAAGCTTCGTAAAAAACAAAATGAATTAAAGAAAACTGAAGAACGCATAAACGAACTTGAAGAAAAGAATAATGCACTTTCAGAAGAAATGAACAATCCTGATATTGCTTCTGATGTCGGCAAATTAATGGAGATTACTAAAGAAATCGAAGCCGTTAATAGTGAACTTGAGAAGCTATACGAATTATGGGAAACACTTGTATAATATATAAATACTCAGACCTTTCTCATACAAAATAGAATTAAATTATCTGTATTAAGTAAATTTGCATATATAAATATCGAACTTTTGTAAGAATTGCTAATTTGTAGATATCTTTTTTGGCTCTTACGATTATTTATGTTCATTCAATGCCATACACTTAAACCGATGTGTCCGTCTATGTCACACACTTGATTTATGACGTATCGTGTGAGAGTTAATGCCGCCTGATGCAAAAGGTCGGTGCAGTAAATCACCGTTCAAGCGGAGCGCGTTTGATTAACTGCACCGTAATAACCTCTGCAGAAGGCGGCATTTACTCTCACTAGATAAAGGAAATATGAAAGCGTGTGTCATAGACGGACATCTCGGTTTAAATGTATGTCTGTTGAATGTACACAAAATTTGAGCCAAAAAAAGATATCTTACAAATTTACGCAATTACTTACAAGGAGTTTCGATATTTATATATCAAATTTACTTTAACAGATAAATATAAACTACATTTGTATGAGCAAGTTCTGAGTATTATATATTCTACAATAATTTATGGGCTTCGATATTCTTTATCGTATTCTTCATATGAAGAATCGCCAATTCTTCTGCTCTATCCTTATCCTTAGCTTTTATTGCTTCAACGATATCTTTGTGTTCTTTAATTGAAGCACATACTCTTTCATCTGAAGATAAGGTTTTCTTTCTTATTATTTCTAAATAGTGATGGAAATCTGACAATGTCTTATATAACATTTTACTGTCAGCCATCTCATATAGCAATTCATGAAATTCATTATCAAGTTCTAATACTTTATCAAATTTTTTCTTTGCATAGTGAAATTCTGACAAGTCTGAAATCTCTTCGAGTCTTGAAATATTTTCGTCTGTAGCATTTTTAGTAGCCCATCTTGCACATAAGCCCTCTAATCTGGCTCTCATCTCATATATATCTTTTAAATCTTTTTTACTGATTCCAATAACATATGCACCTTTATTAGGTATAATGCTTACAAGACCCTCGAATTCTAGCTGTCTTAGTGCTTCACGAACCGGAGTTCTGCTAACTCCTAATTCTGCACCGATTGTCATTTCCCTTAACTCATCATTTTCCTTATATTTACCGGATAAAATATCTTCTCTCAGACGGTTAAATACCCTGCCTTGAAGTGAATATTTATCACTTACTTTAATCTGACCATCTTTATCCATTAACTATATCACCCCTTATTTATTGTAATGCCAAGTTCTTCACAGGTTTTATTAATAATTTCGACTAATTCATTATCGGCTATTACAGTAACTCTTCCGTCATCATACTGGTCATCAACCCATTTTTTAACTTTCTTGACTAATTCAGAACTCTTATCTACTTTCTTATCCTCTGGTAATCTGTAGTATGTATTAATCCAATGTGCAATACCTGCAAGTCCTGATGTGTTAGATACAGCAACTAATACAGGACGTTTTAAGAATTTATCAGTATCAAATATATTATATATTTCCTCGTTCTTAAGGAGTCCGTCTGCGTGAATACCTGCTCTTGTTACGTTGAAATTCTTACCTACAAATGGTGTTCTTGATGGAATTCTATATCCTATTTCATTTTCAAAATAATTAGCTAAATCCGTTATAACTGTGGTATCCATACCATCTAAAGTTCCCTTTAACTGCGCATATTCGAATACCATTGCTTCTAGAGGTGTATTACCTGTTCTCTCACCGATTCCAAATAATGAACAGTTAACACCACTTGCGCCATATATCCATGCTGTAGTTGAGTTAGTAACTGCCTTATAGAAATCATTATGACCATGCCACTCTAATTGTGATGATGGAACACCCGCATTAGTAATAAGTCCATAGATTATTCCCTGAACTGAACGAGGAATAACTGCACCTGAGAAGTTGACACCATATCCCATAGTATCACAGGCTCTTATCTTAACAGGAATCTTGTATTCCTCCTGAAGTTTCATAAGTTCAAGACAGAATGGAATAACAAAACCATATATATCA
This sequence comes from uncultured Eubacteriales bacterium, assembly GCA_900314555.1. Classification (GTDB taxonomy): domain Bacteria; phylum Bacillota; class Clostridia; order Lachnospirales; family Lachnospiraceae; genus Bovifimicola. Next base: position 44,490 of record OMVQ01000058.1, read on the forward strand.
GAACGTGTAATATCTTCTAAATGACATCTTGGGCTGATACCTGTCTCTAAACATTCTCTTACCACACTTAAATAATGATTCATACATTCACGTCTTGTCATCTTCATTTTATAGAAAATGTGGTAATCCGAACAACTTACTAAGATACCTGTCTCTTTCATACCTATATCTTTAACAAGCTCAAAATCTTTCTTACTTGCACGAATCCAGCTTGTTACTTCCGGAAATTTATATCCTCTTTCCATACATTTATATACGGCATCTCTGTCTTTCTTACTGTAAAGGAAGAATTCGCTTTGTCTGATTATACCTTTTGGACCACCTAATTTATGTAAATAATCATATATTGTTACAATCTGGTCTGTTGTATATGGCGCTCTTGACTGCTGACCATCTCTGAATGTTGTATCTGTAATCCATATGTCCTCCGGCATATTATGTGGAACGATACGCTCATTAAATGCTATCTTTGGTACCTGGTCATATGGGAACAAATTATGATAAACATTAGGTTTATCTACATCTACCAAATGGTAAATATGTTCCTCTAGCTCTAATAGGTTTGTCTTTTCATTCATAATTACTGGTCTGTTATCCATTTCTTCCTCCGTCCTGATAATACCTGATATTTTTTTATTTTGTATTATCGTACTTCTGTATCATTGTATACAATAATACATTTTATGTCAATACAAATTTTCCCATAACTACTATCCAGATTATTCTGTACAACTCAATTATTCTATTCTTTTTAATAAAAGTATCTGTATTTTTTTGACTCTTTATGACATTAATCTATGGTTTTCCACACTTTCCACATAGTTATACACATTTTATCAGATTTCTTATTAATTTTATCTTAATTGTCTGACATCTTTTCTCCTACTTATTTTAATTCTGCTTGTTTTTTTCGGCTATTTACCTTATAATTATCATATTAAATGAGCGTTTGTGAAATATTTCATTTCACATTATCTATCATATAAAATATGCTCTAATTCGGAGGTAATCTATGGAAAATAAAAAGGTAGTCGTTGCACTTGGACGTAACGCATTCGGTGATACATTTCCTAAGCAGCAGGAAAATGTTAAAAAGGCTGCTAAAGCTATTGCTGATTTAGTAGAAGAAAAATATGAAGTTGTAATAACACACAGTAACGGACCACAGGTCGGAATGATTCAGACAGCTATGACAGAGTTCAGCCGTTTAGATTCTAAATATACTGTTGCTCCTATGTCTGTATGTGGTGCTATGAGTCAGGGATACATAGGTTTCGATTTACAGAATGCAATAAGAACAGAATTACTTAATCGTGGTATTTATAAACCTGTTTCTACTATTATTACACAGGTAAGAGTTGATCCTTTTGATAAAGCTTTCCACAATCCTACTAAGGTTATCGGTCGTTATATGACTAAGGAAGAAGCTGATCTAGAAGAACACAAGGGTAACTATGTAGTATATGAAGAAAGTGCTGAGGGGAAAGGTTATCGTAGAATTATCGCTTCTCCACAGCCTATCGATATATATGAGATTGATGCTATTAAAGCATTAGTTGATGCTAACCAGTTAGTAATCGCTGCAGGTGGCGGCGGTATTCCTGTTCTTGACCAGACACAGGGCTTAAAGGGTGCAAGTGCAGTTATAGAGAAAGATTATACTGCTGCTAAATTAGCTGATATGATTGATGCATCAGAGCTTCTTATACTTACATCAAATGATTATGTAACAATAACAGATGAGAATGGTACTTCTACTGAACTTAAGGAATTAAGTGTTGAAGAAGCTAACTCATTAATTGAAGATAATAAGCTTGATGCCATTACAACACTCCCTAAGATTCAGGCTGCTCTTAACTTCGTAGTAGCTAAGAAAGGTCGTAAGGCAGTTATTACTAATCTTGAGAAAGCTAAATCTGGTATCCGCGGTAAAATCGGAACTATAATAAGCTAATAGAACAGTTATATTCATAATTACGGTGCAGTAAATCAAACACGTTTCACTTAAACGATGATTTACTGCACCACTTTTTGTATCTGATTATATCAATTCAGTTAGAGTGCGCCCATGACGCACAAACTACAAAAAAATGCAGAGACCATATACTCTTAAATTAATATATGTCTCTGCATTTTTATTTTTCATCTAGCTATATTAAATATTAAACATTATCTGAATCTGTTTACTTCGTATTTCGCTCTTGTATTAATACAGTTTAAAAGACTCATAAATCTTGTGTCGATATCGCCTTCATCAACCGTAACATCAATTGCTGCTGCCATATCATCTATCAGTCTGTCTGTAATGCCATCTTTAATATTTATAAGCACTCTTCGTTTCTCTTCAAAAGTATCTGCATCTAAGAATTCAATAAGTCTCTTATCTGCACCCTCTTCTTCTGAATCACCAGACTCTATACTATTATCAATATTCAAATTATCATCTATAATTATATCGTCTGTAAGATTAATACTTTCTTTTATGCCGACATCTACATTCTGATTAGATTTTATCTCATTATCAACTAATTCAAAACGATATTTCTGTTTAATATCCGGATACTTCTGCCTGTCCACTTCACTAAGAAACATATCATATGGTCTTGCATGAACTGCATAATCTCCATATAATTTCTGGTATATTACCAGTTTTTCACCACTTTCTGAATGAATGGCAACTGTAACTATCTGATATAAATTTCCTTTGAAATGCCTATATATCTGTCCCGGATATATAACCCTTTCTGCTTCTTTCATCTATTAACACATTCCTTCTAAAGTTTCACGAATTGCCTTAATGAAGTTCTCGCTATTAAGAACTGTTGGATTATCTATTGTAGTTATAAGAGCTAAGTCCTTAGTCATCTTTCCGTCCTCAATAGTCTTAATACAAGCCTTCTCGAGCTTATCAGCAAATTCCATTAACTCTTTGTTACCGTCTAATTCACCACGTTTTCTAAGAGCGCCTGTCCATGCAAATATAGTTGCTACTGAGTTTGTAGATGTCTCTTCACCTTTAAGATGTTTGTAATAATGTCTCTGTACTGTACCATGTGCAGCTTCATATTCATAATATCCATCAGGAGATACTAAAACAGAAGTCATCATTGCAAGTGAACCAAATGCTGATGATACCATATCACTCATAACATCACCATCATAATTCTTACATGCCCAGATGTAACCACCCTCAGACTTCATTACTCTTGCTACCGCATCATCTATTAATGTATAGAAATATGTAATTCCTGCTTCTTTAAATTTGTCAGCATATTCTGCTTCAAATATTTCATTGAAAATATCCTTAAATGTATGGTCATATTTCTTAGAAATTGTATCCTTTGTAGCAAACCATAAGTCCTGTTTAGTTGCAAGTGCATATGTAAAACAGCTTCTTGCAAAACTTTCAATAGAATCATTTAAGTTATGCTGTCCCTGAATAACACCTGCGCCCTTGAAATTATGTATTAATTCTCTTGTCTCATTACCATTTTCATCAGTAAATACTAATTCAGCTTTACCTGCACCAGGCACTTTCATCTCTGTTGCCTTATATACATCACCATAAGCATGTCTTGCAATTGTGATAGGCTTCTTCCAGTTTTTAACACATGGTTCAATACCTTTTACAATAATTGGTGCTCTGAATACTGTTCCGTCAAGAATTGCTCTGATTGTTCCATTTGGACTCTTCCACATTTCTTTAAGATTATATTCATCCATTCTTGCAGCATTTGGTGTAATTGTAGCACATTTAACAGCTACACCATATTTCTTTGTTGCCTCTGCTGATTCAACTGTTACCTTGTCATCTGTTTCATTTCTGTGTTCAAGTCCAAGGTCATAATACTCTGTATTTAATTCAATAAAAGGACTAAGTAACTCCTCTTTAATCATTTTCCAGAGGATTCTTGTCATTTCGTCCCCGTCCATCTCAACTAATGGTGTTGTCATCTTAATTTTAGACATCGTCATACCTCCAATTTATAAATTAATAATCGTATTATACTTTAATGATTTCCATCTGTAAAGTTTTTAAGTCATAATTCTTGTTTAACTTAACTCCCAACATTTTCTCATTTAATACGTTTTATGGATATTTACATTTTAATTTTTTCTTCATTATCCTTTATCTTACGACTTTATCAGGTAGTTCTTTCTGTAGAATTACTGCCATCTGCTGGAATTTAATTGGCTTTAATAAAATTAACTCCACATTATTCTCATTAAGACCTTTTTGAAATTCTTCCATAGTGTTAGCGGTAAGTCCGATAATAAATTGATTCTTTCCTCTTTCGCTTAAATTTCTTATTCTTCTTACTGTTTCAATGCCATCAATTCCCGGTGGCAGCAAATAATCCATAAGAATAAGGTCATATTCATTTACCATGAATTTATCAATTGCCTCTTCCCCACTCTTAGCTATATCTACATCAATATCAAATCTTTTTAACATCTGCTCCAAAACATAATTATTTATTTCATTATCATCTACTATCAGGACTTTCGTATCTTTCATTGTAAATGCTTCCGTAAATAATTTCGTATTTGACATATGCATATTCATATGAAATGGTGTAAATCTCTCTTTTATTTCTTCTATCTGTTTCTTTAAAATATCTATATTATCTCTCAATGATTCTATACATTGTACGCTCTCGATATCTTTATCACTGTGTTTTTCTATTTTACCAACGAGTTTATTCATAAATTCCAAAGAATTTACAGTATTGTTTGTAAATTCGAAGAATTCATTTTTTTCTACATTACACATATCGATGCCTCCATTTTATTTTTAATGTACTCCTAAACATATATAAAAGCCTCAAGAATATATTTATATATTATAACTGTGTCGATTACATTTTTCTATGTTTTTTTATTAATTTACGACATTTTCGTTCGACATAAACTGACATTTTAATAATAGTACATATTATTTATGCACGATTCAGATATCAAACATTTTAAAACAATTTTACATTAAATAAGACATATTACTTACCAAGCCTCGTCAGAACAATCTTTAAAAATATTATTTCCATATAATATAGTAAAAATGTACAGAATAATAAATTTATATCTGCCATATATGGCAAATTGACGTTTTTTCTCTATTTTTCTTGAAATTTTTTAAGATTGTGTTAAACTTGTTAAGATATGCGTTTTAACGTGTAAATTTTATCCTATTTTCCATATATTTACAAAGTATGATAAATTAGGTTATTGTGAAAAATATATTTTGCTACCTTAATTTTACATACAATTGATTATGGAGAAAACTTAGAAAGGAATGACAATTTTTTATGAAAATAAAAAGAGAAGATGTCAGAAATATTGCAATTATAGCCCATGTTGACCACGGTAAAACTACATTAGTTGACCAGTTATTAAAACAAAGCGGTACTTTCCGAGAGAATCAGGAAGTAGCCGAAAGAGTCATGGACTCAAATGATATTGAAAGAGAACGTGGTATCACTATTCTTTCAAAAAATACAGCTGTTAATTATAAAGGTATTAAAATCAATATTATTGATACTCCGGGACATGCAGACTTCGGTGGCGAGGTTGAACGTGTACTTAAAATGGTTAATGGTGTTGTTTTAGTTGTTGATGCTTTCGAAGGTGCTATGCCTCAGACAAAATTCGTTCTTAAAAAAGCATTAGAACTTAACTTACCTGTTATCGTATGTATAAATAAAATTGACAGACCTGAAGCACGTCCTACTGAAGTTATTGATGAGGTTCTTGAATTATTTATTGAACTTGATGCTTCTGATGAGCAGCTTGACTGTCCATTTGTATATGCTTCTGCTAAAGCAGGTCATGCCATACTTGAATTAGATGATTCTCCAAAGAATATGGAACCATTATTCGAGACAATTATTAATTACATTCCAGCCCCAGAGGGAGATCCTGATGCAGATACACAGGTTCTTATAAGTACTATAGATTACAACGAATATGTTGGACGAATCGGTGTCGGTAAAGTTGATAATGGTAAATTAAAAGTTAATCAGGATGTTGTTATTGTTAACCATCATGATCCTGACTATAGAAAACGTGTTAAAATCAGTAAATTATATGAATTCGAAGGTCTTAATAAAGTTGAGGTTACTGAAGCTGCTGTCGGCTCTATCGTAGCTATTTCAGGTATTGCAGATATTCATATTGGAGATACAATTTGCTCACCTGAGAATCCTGTAGCTATACCTTTCCAGAAGATATCAGAGCCTACTATTTCTATGCAGTTCAACGTTAATGACAGTCCACTCGCAGGTCTTGAAGGTAAATATGTAACATCAAGACATTTAAGAGACAGATTGTTCCGCGAGCTTAATACTGACGTAAGTCTTAGAGTTGAGGAAACAGATACTACTGAAAGTTACAAAGTATCAGGACGTGGAGAATTACATTTATCAGTTCTTATCGAGAATATGAGACGTGAAGGTTATGAATTCTCTGTAAGTAAAGCCGAAGTTCTTTATAAAACAGATGAGAATGGTAAGAAGCTTGAACCAATGGAATTAGCTTACATCGATGTTCCTGAAGAATTCTCAGGTGCAATTATCCAGAAGTTAAGCGAACGTAAAGGTGAACTTCTTTCTATGTCTACTGCTAACGGTGGATATACAAGACTTGAGTTCTCTATTCCTGCAAGAGGCTTAATCGGATATCGTGGAGAATTTATGACAGATACTAAAGGTAATGGTATCATTAATACAATATTTAATGGATACGGTCCTTATAAGGGTGATATCCAATATAGAAAACAGGGTTCATTAATCGCATTTGAAGCCGGCGAAGCTATAACTTACGGATTATATAATGCCCAGGAGCGTGGTACACTCTTCATTGGTCCCGGTGAAAAAGTTTACTCAGGTATGGTTGTTGGTCAGAATGGCAAGACTGATGATGTCGAAGTTAACGTATGTAAGAGAAAACAGCTTACTAACACTCGTGCTTCCGGTTCAGATGATGCTCTTAAGCTTTCACCAAAGAGAGTTTTAAGTCTTGAGCAGTGCCTTGAATTCATCGATACCGACGAATTACTTGAAGTTACACCTAAGAGTTTAAGAATCAGAAAGAAAATCCTTGATCCTACTCTTAGAAAGCGTGCTGCATTTAATAAGAAAAACTCATAAATAATTTATTATATTTAAAATCTTATAGATATACAAAATCTTGTAAAACAGAAAAATTTACAGAAAACTTGTAGAACAGAAAAACTTGCATACAGACGTTAATCAACAATCTGTATGCAAGTTTTTGTTTCATAGAATACTACATCCTCTGCTTTTGTTATATCCGCTTTTCCTGCCGTTGCTTCAATTACTTTTTTCGTAAATGCTTCATATTTCTCACTATCACACACAATAATTATATTTACATTATCCATATACTGGGTGTCCGTAATATTAACTTTCTCGTTTGCTGCAATATATTGAATCTTACCTAGTCCCGTATAGTCTGTTATGATACTAAATCTCTTTCCCTGTTTCTTTTCTGCAATCACAGCATCTTCAAGTGCTTCTATACTTGCTTTCTGATAAGCTCGTACCAGTCCTCCGGTTCCTAAAAGAACACCTCCAAAGTATCTGGTAACCACGATAACTGCATTAGTAAGTTCTCTTCCCGTAATTACATCTAATATTGGTTTTCCAGCTGTTCCTGACGGTTCTCCATCATCACTGAATCTCTGTATATCATTA
>OMVQ01000036.1 GCA_900314555.1 uncultured Eubacteriales bacterium
CGTGGCATAATAAAATCCTTCTTTCTTTGATTTTGATATTATATCTTAAAAGCCACTTGTGTTACAACTATATTATACCACTTCAAATTACAAGACAGTTTGAGGACGGAACATTATATCCAAGCCGCGAGGCAACAGATTTCTATCATCATTATAAAGAAGATATAGCACTTGCACATGAGATGGGCTTCAAAGTATTTCGTATGTCAATCAACTGGACAAGAATATTTCCAACAGGTATGGAAGAAGAGCCTAACGAGGCAGGACTTGCATTTTACGATAAAGTTTTTGATGAACTGAATAAATATGGTATAGAGCCTATGGTTACAATTTCCCATTACGAGATGCCATATGCATTGATTGAAGAATGTAATGGCTGGGCATCAAGAAAATGCGTACAGTATTATATGAATTATTGCAAGGCAATATTTGAAAGATATAAAGATAAAGTTAAATACTGGCTTACATTTAATGAGATAAATGCGGGAACAGCTACACTTGGTTCAGTTTTATCACTTGGAACAATCAAAGGTTATGAGGGACCGGTTACAGAAGTACCGGAGGATAAGCAGACCAATTATCAGGCATTGCACCATCAGTTTATCGCAAGTGCATTAGCTGTAAAATACGCACACGACAATTATCCTCAGTTCAAAATGGGCAATATGTGTATATTTGCAACGATGTATCCGATGACCTGTAATCCTGATGATGTAATCAAATGTCAGAAAGAAATGCAGAATATGAACTGGTTCACATCAGATGTTCAGGTAAGAGGTGCATATCCTTATTATTCAAAGAGATTTTTTGAAGAAAATAACATTGTTATTCATAAAGAACCGGGCGATGATGAGATTCTTGCTAATGGTAAAGTTGATTTCTATACATTCAGTTATTATATGTCAAGCTGTGTTACGGCCGCTGATGATGCTGCTTCCACAGGTGGCAATCTGGTCGGTGGTGTTAAAAACCCATATCTTAAGTCAAGTGACTGGGGCTGGCAGATTGATCCAAAGGGACTTCGTTATAGTTTAAATGAATTATATTCACGTTATCAGATTCCACTTATGGTAGTTGAAAATGGTCTCGGTGCATTTGATAAGCTTGAAGATGACGGAAGTGTTCATGACGATTATCGAATTGATTATCTTAGTAAACATATTCATGAGATGGAAGAAGCTGTAAAAGATGGCGTTGACCTTATGGGTTACACTCCATGGGGCTGGATTGATGTGGTATCAGCATCAACAGGCGAAATGGCTAAACGTTATGGTTTTGTATATGTAGATAAATATGATGACGGAACAGGTGACTTAAGCAGAAGAAGAAAAGATTCGTTCTATTGGTACAAGAAAGTTATCGAAAGTAATGGAGATGAAATCTAAGTAAATGTTCGAAATTTGTATATTTTAATTTGAAATATTGAATTAATATAAATATTTCAATATAATACATTTGAATTTTCTAAAGAATGTTTAGAAGGCGGCAATATTCTAAACATTCTTTAGAATTAAGAAATGTAAAATTCTAAATATACAATATTTTAAAGAAAGCGTAGACACTATGAAAAAGATAATATTTTTTGACATTGATGGAACTTTATATGATTTTTCAGGGCATATGCCTGCTTCAACTATTGAAGCATTAAGACAGGCACGCGCAAACGGACACAAATTATTAATTTGTTCTGGTCGTGCAAAATACCAGATGTATCCGGAACTTTTCAAATTATTTGACGGAGTGATAGGTGCGACCGGAGCATATATTGAAGAGGATAATGAAGTATTATTAGAACATTTTATGCAAAGAGAGTTGTTGCAGAGAATAGTTAATGCTTCGAATTTATCAGGTGCTAAGATTGCAGCAATGACTAGAAATCATATGATACTAAATGAAGAATGCAAAGACTATATACTAAATCAGCTTGGTAATGTCAGCCGTAATACGGAAATGATAAAACGAATAATGGGAGAATATGAGATTTCAGACCATTTAGAGGAACATACAGATATACAAAAAGTTTTATACTATGGTTCGAATTGGCAGATTGATGATATGATAAAAGAATTATCAGATGTGTGTGACATTACGGGTTCAAGTCTGGAGCAAAAAGCACTTACAGATGGCGAGATAACCATAAAAGGAATTAATAAATCATATGGTATGAGAAAATATCTTGAATTACATGGATTATCACGCAAGGATACAATTGCCTTTGGAGATGGACCAAATGATTTAGATATGATTGAATATGCCGGAATCGGTGTCGCAATGGGAAATGCCAGACAGAAATTGAAAGATGTTGCAGATTATGTAACTAAGGATATCTCAGATAATGGAATACAATATGCTATGGAGCATTTTGGACTTATTTAGAAAGGCATAGTTATGAATAAGATTATATTTATAGACGTAGACGGAACACTTGTTAATTATGAGAATCAGATTCCGGCTTCAGCTATCGAGGCAATCAGGCAGGCGAGAGCAAATGGGCATCTTGTATTCATTTGCACTGGAAGAAGTAGGGCGGAAGTATATCCTGAAATATGGGATATCGGACTTGATGGTATGATAGGTGGAAATGGAAGCTATGTAGAGTATCATAATGAAGTAATAATGCACCAGACTATTTCTTACGAGAACTGTGTGAAGATTGTTGACTGGCTGCATACAAAAGGACTTGAATTCTATTTAGAAAGTAATAGTGGTTTATATGGAAGTGAAGAGTTCGAAACAAAAGCAGAGCCTGTTATCAGAGAATATTCAAAACGAAAGGGCAGAGAATATTTGAGACTGACAGTTAAAGATGTATTTCCTGATATGATATTTGGTGGAGAATTATACAGAAATGACTTGAATAAAGTAAGCTATATACTTAATTCTTATCAGGATTATATAGATACCAGAAACCAGTTTCCAGATTTACAGAATGGAACCTGGGGAGGAGCAGGTGAGACAGCGTTATTCGGAGACATTGGTGTCAGGGATATAACAAAAGCACACGCAATAGATGTGTTGCTTAAACATATTGGGGCAATGAGAGAACAGACAATTGCTTTTGGTGATGCTAAAATCGATATTCCAATGTTAGAATATTGTTCATACGGTGTCGCAATGGGAAATGGCGGAGATGAAATCAAGAAAGTCGCAGATTATGTGACTGATGAGGTAGATGCTGATGGATTAAAGAATGCATTTGTAAGGCTGGAGTTGATAAACTGATAAGAGGTTATAGTTTTTAACTATATATAGTAATAAGTTTTTTGAATTATACAAAAGTATATAATAATGGTAATATTTTTTTATCAATTTATCCTACTAAACAGATAGGAATAATATAAAAAGAGCGAAAATAGTATTTATGGCAAGTTGGAAATTACTTATACAAATTTCCGGCAGATTATTCTTAACAAGTCGCTCAGAAAAGAGGATTACTATGAAATATATACCAAAAGTTTTTAGAACATTAACAGATGAGGATTATTTAAACAGTGCAATTGAAACAGCAAATTGGTTAAAGACATTAGAAATTAAAACTGAACATGGTAAGATATGGAAAAACTTTCCGGACGGACAGAATGGTTTCGGAAGAGACATAATGTTATTTGGACCAACAAATATATACAGCGGTTCAGCAGGAATCGGTATTTTCTTCTTAAGATTATATGAGGCAACAAAGGACGAAAAATATCTTGAAGAAGCAAAAGAAGCAGCAAATCATATAATTTCAATTGAGACAAGTGCTAAGTGGTATGAAGATACACTTAATTCTGATATCGGTGGTGTTATTCCGGTACCGGGCTGGGCAATCGGATATTCAAATGGTCCAATGGGACAGGCACTTTTCTTAGATGACATTTATCAGGTAACCGGTGAAGAAAAATATAAAAATTATGTTATAAAGGTTGCAGATGATTTACTTGAGGCTGGTAAATATACAGAAGAAGGACTTCATTGGAGTAATGAGGAAGATGTAGTAGCAGATGGTGGTTTTGTATTCTTCTTAGTTCAGGTATACGAACATTTTGGTGATGTGAAATATCTTGATGCTGCCAGAAAAGCAGCAGACTACATTGCAAAAGATGCTTTACCTGCAAAGAATGGCGGAAAGTATTGGAAACTTCTTGACCTTTCACTTATTGGCTTTGAAAAAGAAACAACATTTCCGGGCTTTTCGCATGGAACTGCAGGAACAGCGTGGATGTTTGCAGTAATATATAAGGCAACAAAAGATGAAAGATATCTTGAACTTGCAAGAGAGGGCGCAAAATATCTTGAGGGTATTGCAGTTGGTGATGAAGAGGCAGCACTTATTCCATATCAGGATCATCCGGTAACAGGTCCGACAAATGATAAGTTTTATCTAAGTTCATGCCATGGTCCTGCAGGACACACATTATTATTCAGAATTCTCTACGAAATAACAGGAGAAGAAGAATATAAGGACTGGATGATTAGAATATCAAGAGGAACAATAAGAGCAGGAGCACCTGAAAGATTCTCATGGGGCTTTTGGAATGCACAGTGCCAGTGCTGTGGTACAGCCGGTATTCTTGAGCATTTTGTACATATGTATGAATTTACGGGCGAAAAGGAATTCTTAGATTATGCCAGAAGAACAGCAAGAGTTCTGATATCAGATTCATCTGTATCAGATGAAGAACCTGATAAGAGAAAATGGTATGGAGCATGGACAAGAACAATTCCAGATAAGGTTGTCAGTTATGCAGGTCTCTATGTTGGTTCAGCAGGATGTGCATCAGCATTACTTAGCTTATATGCAGTAGATAAAGATATTAAATTGACACAGTTATTTGAATATGCACATTTTGATTCGTAGGAGGTATGTAAAATGAGTGAAAATATAGTATATAAATCAATTGCAGAGCTTGTTGGAAATACACCACTGGTTGAAATAGGTAATTACAATAAGAAAAATAATCCAAATGCAACTATTCTTGCTAAACTTGAATATTTTAATCCATCAGGTTCAGTTAAGGATCGTGCAGCAATTGCAATGATTCTCGAAGCTGAAAAGGCGGGAAGAATTAAACCCGGCGATACAATTATTGACTTTACAAGTGGTAACACAGGTATTGCACTTGCAGCATATGCAAATGCACTTGGATATAAATTCGCGGTTGTGTTACAGCCGGGAGTGTCTGAAGAAAGGACACAGATTCTTAAGGCTTATGGTGCTATTTTTCTGGAATTTAAAGATATTCCGGGAGTTGTTGAACTCATACAGAGTGAGGGACTTGTATTTGAAAAATTCTATGCACTTATCCAGAAGTATGCAGATGAGCATGGTTACTACTACATAAATCAAGGAAGAAATCCTGAGAACCCATTGGCTCATTATAGAACTACAGGTCCGGAGATATGGGAGGCAACAGGCGGAAAAGTAGATTATCTTGTAGTCCTTGCAGGAACCGGTGGTTCTATTGTAGGTATTGGTAAATATCTTAAAGAAAAGAATAAGGATCTGAAAATAATTGGTGTCCAGCCGGCAAAGGAATCATTGAAAGATGCAAATCATCCTGAAAAGAATACAATTGATGGCGTTTTAGCATTTCATAATGTTCCTAAGGAAAAAGAAATATTATATTTTAAAGAATTTGATGTGACATATGATGAGTGCCTTGAAGTGAACGCAGATGATGCATATGAAACAGGAAGAGAATTAGTTAAATCAGACGGAATCTTTCTTGGACAGTCAGCAGCGGCTGCAATTAACGCAGCATCAGTTATTGCTAACAGAGAGGAAGCAAAAGGAAAGACAATAGTTGCAATATGTGCTGATAACGCATTCAAATATTTATCAACCAATATATATAAGTAGAGATATTTGCAGGCAGCAAAAACAAACAAATCAGATATTAAAGCAAATACATAAAGACAGATGTTTGCAGACAGTAACGTCAAAAGCAGTCAAATCAAATATTAAATCAGATATATAAAGATAAATATTTGCAGATAGCAAAAGTAATCAAATCAACATCAAGATAAATATAATCAGAAGCATTACAGAGGTAAGATATATGAGTAAATTGACAGAAAAACAGAATGTGGTAAAAGCACATAACATAGATGATAATAGCAGAGATTATAATCTGAAAGATATAGAGGCAGATGAAAGATTTACACAGACAACTAAGGAATTCTTTATTACAATGGTTGTATACATAGCTTTTGCTGCACTTATGATTGGAAATCTTCTATTATTAAATGGAAACAAGAGTCTGGTACTTGGATTTCCACTTTGGATATTTAATGAAATAATAATAATTATTGGCTTTGTAGTAGCAGTAATTATTCTGGCTACATATGTTTATAAGGATATGGATATCACACCAAATGGTGTCATCTATAAGACAGAAGAAAAGGAGGATAAGTAAATGGATATCAGTTCAACAAAAAGACTTATAATAATTACAGTATTTGCAATATATACGGCTGCTTTACTTATCTATAGTATTGTTACGAGAAAGTCTATGAAAAATGGAAAAGGAGATTATCTTTCGAAATTTTACACAGGTGGCAGAAGTGGCGGAATAATCATTACCGCAATGATGGTTTCAGCAGGAGTTGCAGGCGCTGGTGTATTTATGGGAGTTCCGGGTTTCACCTATACATTCGGGGCTACGTGGATGGTTTGCTGTTTCTTTTCGATAGGTTCAAATCTTATGGTGCTTGGATTACTTGGTAAAAGAGTCGGTATCGTAGCCAGAAGAACAAATTCTAAAACATTTATCGAATTATTTATGAACAGATACAATCATAGCAAGATTTTAGGTCTTATCTGTGGAATAGCAACATTATTCTTCCTTGGAGGTTTTGCTGTTTCTACAATTACAGGTGGCGGAAGAATATTCCAGATACTTACGGGACAGGATTATAGAATTGGTCTTGCAATATTTACGGCTTTAGTTATACTTGCAGCACTTACAGGTGGTATCAAGGGCGTAGCCAGTGCAATGGTTATTCAGGGTATCGTAATGACGATTTCAGTTCTCGTGTTATTTATTGCAGGTGTAAATAGTACAGGTCTGTCATATACAGAAACTATCCAGTCACTTATGGAAAGCAATCCGAAATGGTTCCTGCCAGGTTCAAATGCATTGCAGACAACTATTTCATATGCAATTCTTTGGGGAATTACGACATTTACACTTCCACATGTAACAATGACAGCACTTACATACAAAGATACAAAGACACTTCACAGAGCGATAAAGATTGGAACTGTTGTTGTGGCAATCTGGTTATTAGGATTAAATGGATTATGCTTTATTACAAAATATACATTTGCTGACGGAACTTTAGCAACAGCCGATTTGGCAATCCCGGCATTAGCTGTAAAAGTAATGCCTGCATGGGCAGCAGGACTTGTACTTGCAGGTGTAAGTGGCGCTGTTCAGTCATCAATGGGTGGTATGGTTGTATCACTTGCAGGAACAGTTGTCAGCGATATATATAAGAACATATTTAATAAAGATGCGAAAACAGAGACAATTAAGAAACTCAATGTTGCGGCAATTATTGTTGTATCAATTGTTATTTTCTTATTAGCATGTAATCCACCACAGTTACTTGCCAAACTCATTACTTATTCAACAGGTGGACTTACAGTAGTATTTTTCCATACAGTATTACTTGGATTATTCTGGAAACGAGCAAATGAATATGGTGCTGTTACAGGAATAATTAGTGGTATAGTATTGTATGTATTGATAGATAAAGGAATTCTTCCAATCTCACTTGGTTTCAATGCATGTATAATGGCAACACTTTTAGCTACTTTAATTGCTGTTGTGGTAAGCCTTGTTACACCGAAGACACCATATGGAATTATTAAAACGTGGTTTGGAAAAGTTGAATATAACGATTAAGGCAGACTATATGAAAATAGAGTAGAATTGCAGATTGAAAAGTTGGCATTTTAAAGTTTAAACTAAACTATATTAAGAATGTAGTAGAATGTAGATTTATAAGCTGCAATTCTAAAGTTTAAAGCAAGCAATATTAAAAATAGAAGTCAGGATATGGCTTCTATTTTTTGTGTTATGGGAAAATATTATGTAGCACTCATAGTTTAGATATGGTAAGATTGCTATAATATAATAAAATTCATTGAAAATATTTACGAGGAGAAAGAAAATGAATCTAAAATATAAAAAAGCATTATATCTTTTAGATAGGGAGAGATACGAAGAGGCAGAAGATTGTCTTAGAATGGCAATCGAAGAATGTGATAATCCGTATGAGTTAGCTGAAATTAACAGCTGTTACGCATTGCTTTTATATGAGGAAGAACGCTATGAGGAAGCAATGAAATGTGTGAATTATATTTTAGAAAATACAAGCGAGTATGATGACATTCCTGAAAGGGAAACTGCAATAGAGATTAAAAATGAAATAGAAAATTTAGTTGTAAGTGGGAAATATCTTGATGATAATGGTTATTTTGATGAAAATGAATTGTACATTCTAAGAGGAGCATCAGATGAATATAGGGAGGAATATTTTTCAGAATTATCTAAGGAATCAGATATTATGAATGAGATATATAGTGATGAAGAATTTAGAGATGAGAAATGGGAGAATCTGTTTACTAACGGATTGGTGTTATTTATTATAGAGAAAAGTACAAATCATTTATGTGGATATTTAGAATTAAAATCACCTGCTTCAGATATGTCGGAGATAGGGTTTAAGATATTTAACCAATATCAACAGAAAGATACCGGTTATCAGGCAATTATGTTAATGTTAAAAAAGGCACAGTCGATTAATAAGACAGAGAGTTACATTATAAAAATTGATACAGAAGATATTCTAAGTCAGAGATTAGTTGAAAGAATAGGAGCTGTTAAAACAGGAGAGGAAGTCGCCGAGACCGAAAAGTTTTTCAAGGGTTCACTTGATAATTTGAATGGCAAGGAATTTGCAAGAATGTTAAGGATATATGGTGAGGTATATAAAGATGATGAAGAACAGTCACCAGAGGTAGACGTTGTTGATAGCACAACAGGAATTAAAGTACACGCAGATAAGGGTGTATTTGAAAAAGGTGTAAAACTTGTAGTTGAGACTATTACTTCAGGTGATTTATATGATAAAGTTGCAAAATTACTTAGTGATGTTGGAACAAAATTCAAATTATTTGAAGTACACTTTGTAGATGAAAATAATAATGAGGTTCAGCCAAATGGTACAGTAACAGTAAGTTATCCAATACCTGACGGTTACGATGCAGCAAATGTTGTGTTATACAGAATCAATGAAGATGGAACAAAGACACTTGTTAAAGGTGTGGTAGAAGATGGTTATTATAAAGTAATAACAAAGAGCTTCAGCACATACGCACTTGTTGAAAAAGGAAGCACAATAACAGATGCCGAGAATACTAAACAGGTAGAAGAGACAAAGAAATCACAGGATACAACTACATCACAGAATAATAAGTCAGACAATAAATCAAGTGTTAAGACTGGTGATAGTGCAAAATATGTGATTTGCTTAATGGCTATGGGATTATTAGCAGCAGCTTCAGTAATTATCTTAAAAGGTAAGAGAAAAGAAGCATAGTAGATATAATATCTGCGGAATGGAGAATAATAATGAAACATAATGCAATGAATAAAATCAAAGCATTGTGTGGAATGGTTGTAATGCTCACGTTAATTATGGTGGGCATTACTTCTGTTTCTACACAGGCTGTAAGCAGTGGAATTTATTTAGCAACCGCAACACCTCATTACAGAAACCCACAGACAGGAGTTATCGAAGATTCAGGTGGAGAGGGTTCAGATGTATTAGGTCAGTCAATGACAGAAAGTGCTACATATAATAAGGCATTAGTCGAAGTCGATGATTCAGGAAATGTATATGTAACTATACGTTTACAACTTATGGATAATATAAGAAACCCACAGTTTCAGGTAGACGGACAGTCAGCAGCAGTAACTTTAATGCAGGAAGATTATACGAATAATACAGCCGATTACAGAATGAAAGTGAAAAGTGTCCAGTCTGTTATCAGATGCAAAATGAATGTAATAGCAATGGGAAGAGATGTTATATTCTTCATAACAGTTTCAGATTTGCAGAGTGGTTCAGGCGATTTTATAACAAGCATAACTGTTAATAAGCCTGCACAGGCAAATAATCAGCCACAACCATCAGGTAATAATTCTAATAATAGCCAGCCTGCTAATAATCAGGCAGTTAATACTGTAAATGAACCTGCGACACAGCCTGATACTTCACAGGTACAGGATAATCCGTCTGATAATAATCAGAATAATGCAGGAAATAATGCTGAGACAACGGCAGAAGCAGTCACTGAAGAAACCACTAAAGAGCAAGAGATTACAACAGAAAAAGAGACAGAGACAACCTCTAAGAAAGAAGAAGTTAAAAAGGCAGATAAATCAACAGAGATAATGGAATATGATGAATCGGGCAACGAAGTTAAAACTTCGGCTTCCTCAAAGGATAAGAAAGACTCTAAGAATACAGCAGCGACAGTTATTATCGTGATTGTGGTGGTAGTTATAATTGCGGCAACAGGTGTAGGCGGCTTTTATTTCTATAAGAAGAGAAAAGTTCAAAATGGAGAACAATGTGAAAAATAATGCTGATGCGATTATTTTTCACATAGCTAATTGTGCCGGTGGCACAATTAGCGCTTATCGCAGAGCTGAATCTGATATTCAGCTCGCGGTTTCTCCGGCATAATATGCCTGCGAAACAGTGTGAAAAATAACACCTCATCGCAAACAGGTTGCTCAGAAATGGAGAAAAGTAATGATGAAAAAGTTAGTAAGTTATATATTAATTGGAACTATGGCTTTATCGATGATGGGCTGTGTAAGCCAGCACCCTAATGACAGTACAGATACATCAGGAGTAGAGGCTGATGCAAAGCTTGTAGCGACTTCACCTGCTGTTGCTGATATCTGTGATAAATTAGAACTTGATTTAGTTGGTGTCTGTGAGACTTCAGGAACTATACCTGACAGATATAGGGATATCACAACAGTTGGTATGGCTATGAACCCGGACTTAGAGATTATCAAATCACTTAATCCGGACTACATTTTATCACCTAACAGTTTGCAGAATGACCTACAGCCTAAATACAGTTCAATAGGTGTAAAATCTATATTTGTTAATTTAAGAAGTGTTGACGGAATGTATGACTCCATAGAATATCTCGGTAAGAAATTCGGTAAAGATGATAAAGCAGAAGAACTTGTACAGGAATATAAAGAGTTTTTAGAGAAATATAAATCTGAAAATGAGGGCAAGGAAAGTCCAAAGGTGCTTATATTAATGGGACTTCCAGGTTCTTATATCGTGGCAACAGATAACAGTTATGTCGGAAGTCTTGTGAAAATGGCAGGCGGTACAAATGTATATGGTGACGGAGATGGCGAAGAATTCTTAAATGCCAATACAGAAGATATGCAGCTTAAAGATCCTGACATAATTCTTCGTGCAGCACATGCACTTCCTGAAGATGTTACTAAGATGTTCAATGATGAATTTGCAACAAATGATATCTGGAAGCATTTCAGGGCAGTACAGAATGGAAAAGTGTATGATTTATCTTATGATAAATTCGGAATGAGTGCGAAATTCAATTATCCGGAGGCACTTGATGAACTACAGCCATTATTATATGAATAAAATTATGTGAAATTTAGAAATAAAGATTACGGAAAGGAGCTTCTATGGCAGTTAAGGGCAGAAGAATTATTTCATTTGCAGTTACGATAGCTGCATTGCTTATTTTATTTTTATATGCAGTTAATACGGGAAGTCTGAAGGTATCTCCGGGTGAATTATTTAAGGGATTGTTTGTGGAATATAATCCAAATGTGGCAACGATATATGATTTGAGATTTCCAAGAATATTTGTGGCTATGCTTGGTGGAGCCGCAACTGCCGTATCAGGAGTTCTGCTTCAGGCAGTTATGAAGAATCCATTAGCGGACCCCGGAATTATCGGAATAAGTTCAGGGGCAAGTTTTGTAGCGGTTTTGATTACTGCATTTATGCCATCACTGTATTTCTACACACCGATACTTGCATTTATAGGCGGAATCATTGCATTTATGCTTGTATATGGTCTGTCTTGGAAAGGTGGTTTGTCTCCGCTTAGAATTATGCTTGTGGGTGTCGCAGTTAATTCAATGTTTACAGGACTAATGAGTGCATTTAACAGCAGTACGGGTAGTAATTATTCAGGGGTTGCAAGTATAGTTAATGCCAATATTACCATGAAGACCTGGAGTGATGTTAAGATATTATTCATTTATACATTTATCGGGTTAATAGCAAGCTTGTTTGTGTTAAGACAATGCAATTTATTGGCACTTGAAGATATGACAGCACAGTCTATCGGTGTAAATGTAACTAAGATGCGGATAATTGTTTCAGTAATAGCAGTACTGCTTGCATCAATTTCAACGGCAGTGGTAGGACCAATCAGCTTCTTAGGACTTATAGTTCCTCATATAGCAAGAATACTTGTAGGAAGTAATCATAAAATACTTGTTCCATATTCAATAATTTTAGGAGCATTTGTATTGTTATTTGCGGATACATTAGGAAGAACAATTGCAGCCCCATATGAAATCAGTGCATCAGTAATAATGTCTGTGGTAGGTGGCCCATTCTTTATTATATTGTTAAGGAGGTCAAAGAAGAATTATGCGTAATAATATTTTTAAGATACATAACCTCTCTTTTGCATATGATAATCACCCTGTATTAGACGATTTGAACATTGAATTTCCAGAGGGGAAGATAACAACACTTATGGGTGCAAATGGTTGTGGAAAGTCCACACTTTTTAAGTTATGCACTAAGAATCTCAAGCCATTATCAGGAAATGTTGAGTTTAATGGCAGGGATATTTCACAGATGAAATTCAGAGATTTTGCTAAAAATGTAGCAATAGTCCACCAGTATAATACTGCGCCTGTGGATATTACCGTAGAAAAACTTGTCTCATATGGAAGAAACCCATATATGAAATTCGGAATGTCTACGGATACGAAAGCTGATGATGAGAAGATAAAGTGGGCGCTTGAGATTACAGGCACTTATAAATATAAGGACAAACCCGTAGCAGAATTATCGGGAGGACAGAAACAGCGAGTGTGGATAGCAATGGCACTTGCACAGGATACGAAGTTATTATTTCTTGACGAGCCGACAACGTATTTAGACATAAGATATCAGTTACAGATTCTAAAGCTGATACGACGTTTAAACAGAGAATTTGGCATTACGATAATAATGGTACTCCATGATATAAACCAGTCGCTTTATTATAGTGATGAGATTGCCGCAATGAAAGACGGTAAGATTTTAGCACAGGGAGAACCGGAGAAGATTATAACATCAGAATTACTTGATTCTATCTATGGTGTTAAATTAAATGTTACAAAAGTAGATGATAAGCCGTTTGTACTTACGGTATAAAATAAAATTGAAAGGTCAATATCCATATGATGATAAATAAACGTCTTATAGGTACGGTTAAAGACAGCAGAAAATATATAGTAGGAAATGTAGTGGCACAATGGTGTTCGCTAATTGCCAATATCGTAATGATGATTGGAATAACAAGACTTTTTTCGGAGATTTACAATAAGACATATTCAGTTAAGAGTCTGTGTGTAATATCAGGAATAATAATAACGGTAGCCATAGTGCAGTTTGTCTGTTCAATTATTTCAGCAAAGATGAGTTATTTATCATCTAAATCAGTTAAGAAAACGCTGCGTGAGAAAATATATTTAAAACTTTTATCGTTAGGTGCAGCGTATAAAGAAAGCGTTAAAACCTCAGAAGTTGTTCAGGTGGCAGTTGAGGGCTGCGACCAGTTAGAGACATATTTCGGTGCGTATTTACCACAGTTCTTCTATGCAATGATTGCACCTCTTACATTATTTACAGTGCTTATGTTTGTAAATATTCCATCGGCAGTAGTGCTTCTTATATGCGTTCCAATGATTCCTGTTTCCATTGCAGTTGTCCAGACCTGGGCAAAGAAACTTCTTTCGAAATATTGGGGACAATATACAGCATTAGGCGATACTTTCCTTGAGAATCTTCAGGGACTTACTACACTTAAGATATATCAGGCAGATGAATTTAAGAATAAGCAGATGAACGAGGAGTCGGAGAAATTCAGGAAAATAACAATGAAAGTGCTGACAATGCAGTTGAATTCCATAACAATTATGGACTTAATCGCATATGGCGGAGCAGCATTAGGCGTAATTATGGCATCCACACAGTTTAAGGCGGGAAATATTTCTATTGCAGGTGCTATGCTAATCATTATGTTATCAGCAGATTTCTTTATTCCAATGAGACGATTAGGTTCATATTTTCACATTGCAATGAACGGAATGGCTGCAAGTGATAAGATATTCAAATTACTTGATTATGGGGACGATATTTCAGAAGAAAATTGTATAAATGAAAATCATTCGAATGAGGGTAATTCGAAAAAGAATTATTTGGAAGAAAGTCATTCAAATGAGGGCAATTCGAAAAAGAATTGTATGAATGAAAATTATTCAAAAGAAAATATAAAAGATGAATTACAAAGATTAGAAGAGAATCGCAAAGGAATCACAAAATATGAATTTCACCCAAATGCCTCAATCATTTGTAAAAATTTATTCTTTTCATATAAGGATAATCCCGATAAAGAAATCATTAATAATGCTAATCTTACATTTACTAAAGGAAGTCTTACAGCACTTGTTGGTGAGAGTGGCTGTGGTAAATCTACAATTGCAGCTATATTAATGGGAAGAAATAAGGGATATAAAGGCTCAATATCAGTAGGAGACATTGAATTATCTGACATTGAATTATCTGACATAGCTGAGGAAAGTCTTATGAAAAATGTGACTTATATAAGCCACCAGAGTTTTCTGTTCAAAGGAACTGTTAAGGATAATTTAATTATGGCTAAAAATGATGCAACTGATGATGAATTATGGAATGTACTTAACAGAGTTAATTTAGGAGATTTTCTAAGGTCAGAAAATGGTCTTGATACAAAGCTTACCGAGGATGGCAGGAATTTCTCAGGAGGACAGAGACAAAGACTTGCGCTTGCAAGAGCATTATTACATAACAGTCCATATTATATTTTCGATGAAGCAACCTCTAATATTGACGTGGAAAGCGAAGACTTAATTATGCAATTAATCTATGAGTTAGCTAAGGATAAAACTGTCATTATGATTTCGCACCGCCTTGCAAATGTTGAAAATGCAGATTGTATATATGTTCTCGATAAAGGAAATGTTGCAGGAAGTGGAACTCATAAGGAGTTATTAAATAGTTGCAGTGTATATTCAAAATTATGGAATACGCAGATGGATTTGGAAAATTATGGTCTGGAAAGAGGTGTCCGATGATGAAAAAAAGAAGTGGTTTTTCAGTAATGTGTGGTCTTATAGGAATGGTAAAACCATTGTCAGGCTATATGATAATTGCAATTATAATGGGACTGTTAGGACATCTTTCAGCCATTTTTATAACGGTATTTGGCGCATTTGCCATACTTAATGTGTTAGGGATTAAGATGATTTTATCCTTGAAAATGATATTTATATCCGTTATTTTATTCGCTATTGTAAGAGGTTTTCTAAGATATGCAGAGCAGTCGTGTAATCATTTTATAGCATTCAAATTATTAGCGCTTATAAGAGATAAAGTGTTCATTGCATTGAGAAGATTATGTCCTGCGAAATTAGAGGGCAGAGACAAGGGCGATTTGATATCGGTAATAACATCAGATATCGAATTGTTAGAGGTATTTTATGCACATACGATATCACCGGTTGTTATAGCTATATTAAATAGCATTGTTATGTGTATATTTATTGGTAGAATTCATTTGCTTCTTGCACTTGTGGCACTTATGGCATATGTGATTGTAGGTTTATTTATTCCGGTTATAATCTCTGGTAAAAGTAAGGACACAGGTAATTCATTCAGAGATAAAACAGGTGAATTAAGCAGCTTTGTATTAGACAGTTTACGTGGACTTCCGGAGATTCTGCAATACAACAGAGGTATGCAAAGATTATCTGAAATGAATGACAGAACCGAGAAACTTTCAGAAGATGAGAAGCATTTAAAGATGTTAAATGGTTTTAACTTAGCAATTACGAATACAGTAATTCTACTATGCGATTTATGTATGATTATCGTAAGTGTGCTTCTATATGATAACGGAAGCATTGATTTCGCAGGAGTATTAGTATCGGTTGTGGCACTTATGAGTTCGTATGGACCGGTTGTGGCACTGGCTAATCTAGGCAGCGGACTTCAGAACACATTTGCAGCAGGAAACAGAGTTCTTGATATCTTAGAAGAGTCACCACTAACTGCTGATATAGTCGGAAAACAGAATATAGAATTCAAGGGAATTAAGGCTTCTAATGTTACATTTTCGTATGAAAATGTGGAGGGAAATGAAGTGAAAAACAATTCTGAAAATATGTCAGAAAATGTAATAGAGAAAGAAGTAGGAAATATAGCAGAAAATGACAGAATAAAAAAAATTGATAATGAAGAAATCTTATCGAATATAACAGTTGATATACCTCAGGAGAAAATAGTGGGCATATCAGGAAAAAGTGGAAGTGGAAAGTCTACATTACTCAAATTATTTATGAGATTCTGGGCAACAAACGAGGGTTCAATAGACATTTCAAATGTATCAATAGATAACATAAATACTGAGAACCTAAGGAATATGGAGAGTTTTGTAACACAGGATACTTATTTATTCAATGACAGTATAAAGAATAATATCCGCATTGCTAAGTTAGATGCCACTGACGAAGAAATAGAGACAGCCTGCAAGAAAGCCTCAATACATAACTTTATTATGAAGCTTCCTAATGGTTATGACACGAAAACAGGTGAATTAGGGGATATGTTATCAGGCGGCGAGAAACAGCGTATCGGACTTGCCAGAGCATTTCTACATAACGCACCTTTAATGCTTCTTGATGAACCAACAAGTAATCTTGACAGTTTAAATGAGGCAATAATCCTTAAGTCACTTAAAGAAGAGGGACGTGGAAAGACAGTTGCATTGGTTTCACATAGGCAGTCCACAATGAGAATTGCCGATAAAGTGTATTCGATTGAAAATGGAAGACTTAGTTAGCGAAATCAGTAAGAATAAAAGAGTTGAGAAAAGTACGGGGACAAAACAGGGAAAAACAGAGAGAAAACAGAAAAAAGCAGGTACAAAAGAATAGAAAATGAAGATAAAAGAGCAAAAATAAAAAGGATAATAGAAAAGATTGGAGACAGCAGATGAATTTAAAGAAGATATTATTTGTTATATTAGGTTGTGTAAGCCTTGGAATAGGAGTGGTAGGTGCGGTTCTGCCGATACTACCATCAGTTCCGTTTCTAATGGTTGCAGCATTTTGTTTTGCAAAAAGCTCTAAAAGGCTTCATACGTGGTTCATAGGAACGAAGATTTATAAGAATAATCTGGAGAGTTTCGTAGAGGGAAAGGGAATGACATTAAAGACGAAAATCAAGATAATATCAATGGTTACAATACTTATGGCAATTGGTTTTGTTATGATGAGTAATATTTTAGTTGGTCGGATTGTATTAGCATGCGTGTGGATATTCCATATTATATATTTTATATTTGGAATAAAGACAATAAAGTGCGAGTAGAGGGCAGGATAATAGGTGTAATGTATATATGCAAAACTCTAGACATTACACCTATTTTTATGATATAATGAGAAAAAATAAAATCAAAGGAGGGTAAAAATGTGGTCTGAATTTGAATTTAATAATCCATATGAGGGAACAATTCCTAAAACAATATGTGGCTTGGAATTACCATTAGAATACATTGAATTTATGAAAAAACATAATGGTGGAGAGGGTGACATTGGAGAGCACTGGCTTGTCATTTACCCAATTGAGGAATTGGAAGAGATAAATGAGGATTTTAAAGAGTATTTACCAGACGGGAATATTATTATCGGCTCAAATGGTGGGGGAGAATTATTAGGATTAAATAGGGATGGACAATATTTTATTGTACCGGAAATTATAGAAGAGGATTATATGGACGTTATTGGTAATAGTATGGAGAATCTTCCAGATGATATTAATCGCTTCTGGCGTGAATTGTAGAGATTAAAATTTTTTTTTGTAAAGCATCTATATAGAAAATAAAATAATCATAATATATGATAAGGAGGAATAAAAGGTGTATTTCGAAGAATTATGGAATGAATTTTCAAAACTTAACGAGGTAGAAGCAATTGCATTAGGTGGTTCAAGAGCAGGCAATAATTATGATGAAAAATCGGATTATGACCTATACATTTATTGTACACAGATACCTGATGAAAGCATACGAAGAAATATACTGGTTAAATATTGCAGTTATATGGAGATTGGAAATAGCTTTTGGGAACTTGAAGATGATTGTACACTAAAAGATGGAGTGGATATTGATATTCTATACAGAAATATAGAAAGTTTTACGAATGATGTAAGTTATGTGGTGGAGAAATTTAATGCATATAATGGATATACAACCTGTATGTGGCACAATCTTTTACATAGCCGTATACTTTATGATACAGATGATAAATTCAGAAAAATGCAGGAGAGATTCGATATACCATATCCGGATAAATTGAAAGACAATATTATAAGTAAAAATATAAGATTGCTGACAGGTAATCTTCCATCATATGATATGCAGATTAAGAAAGCATTAAAACGTGGTGATATGGTAAGCGTTAACCATAGAACAGCGGCTTTTATGGAATCATATTTTGATATTATTTTTGCATTAAATAAATTAACACACCCGGGAGAAAAAAGAATGGTTCAATATGCGATACAGGATGCTGAAATTTTACCGGAAGATTTTGAGAAAAATATAGCAGATTTATTTACGAATATGTATACAAATTCTAATGCATTTGCAGAGACATTGGAGAAAATAATTGATAGTTTGAAGAAGATAGAAATGGAGTGTTAGCTATGAGTAATATAATGGAAGAATTGTTTAACGAGGGAAGAGCAGAAGAGAAAAAAGAAATTGCGAAGAGATGCTTACAACTTGGTAAACTTTCAATTGAAGAAATAGCATTATGTTCTGGACTTTCGATTGAAGAAGTTAAGAAATTAGCAGAAACCCAATTAGCTTATAAGTAATGCATATAAGAGTGATAAAAGGACAGTTATGATTTTATATAACTGTCCTTTTAATGTAATTTCTAATCGACTGTGAATTTATTTACATACACCTGCATCTGCTTGTGATAAAAACTTCTTATATGTCATATCCATTCCAATTGCTCCAAGCGGTGCAGTAATAAGGATTGCCAAAACAGCAACGGATAAAACAATCTGTCCGCAAGGAAGTCCAAGAGCCAGAGGCACAGAACCGATGGCAGCCTGAACAGTTGCTTTAGGCATATATGCAATTATACAGAATAATCGTTCCTTTAGTGTAAGTTCAGTACCTATCAGGCATATAGATACACCGATTGAACGGAAAATTAATGCTATAAAAATCATTATAATTGCAGCAATTCCGGCATCAAGTGTATATCTGATATTTACGGCAGCACCAACAAGAACGAATAAGATTACTTCGGCAGCAATCCAGAGTTTACCGAATTTTTCAGAGAGACGTTTTGAAACTGCTTCTATACTTTTGATTTTGATAACACAAGCCATACTTACGACAGCAAGAAGTCCGGATACGGAGATTGTACCTTTAAGCCACGTTTCAATCGACATAAGTAGAAATGAAAAACCAAGTATAATTATGACTTTCATACTGTTTCTTACAAGATGTTTGTGAGCATATGCCGTTTCGAAGAATACACTTAAGATGAAGCCTGTAATTGCACCGAGCAGTATTCCGAGAATTATTGAAACGGGTATATTAAGAAAATCACTAATATGTGCGTGACCGCCCTGTGCCATACTTACAAATGTTGAGAATAGAACGATTACGAAAATGTCATCACAAGATGCACCTGCCATAATTAATTGAGGTATACTCTTATCAGTTCCATATTTCGAATCAATAAGCTGGACCATTCTTGGGATTACGACCGCAGGAGAGACCGCACCTAAAACAGCACCCATAACAGCAGCCTCAATTCTTGTTACACCCAGAATATATGGTGCAAATATGAAAAATGCAAGAATTTCAAAGCTGGCAGGCACAAAAGACATCATAACTGCCGGTCTGCCGACTTTTTTTAAATCACTTAGATTAAGTGATAATCCGGCTTTAAGTAGAATTATAATTAAAGCCATCTGGCGTAATTCTGAAGAAATTGAGAGAATTGACGGGTCAAGCAGGTCAAGGACATATGGACCTAATACAATTCCTGTGACTAACATTCCTATAATACGTGGTAATTTCAGACATTGACAGATAGCTGCCATAGATAGTCCGACTAAGAAAATAAATGCAAGCGATGTTAACATATAGACCTCTTTTCTAAATACTAATTTTAATATAATACGGACACAAACCTGATGATATAAGAAAGAATATTGCTTTGTGACATTTTTCCTATACATCAAAAAAGCTGATGATATCTGTAAATTAATAATAAAATTAATTACAGAAGTCATCAGCTAATAAGCGGTTCTGGTTATCCAAGGGAGAACTTCATTCCCAAGTGGTATTATATATTAGGCAGGAGATTTTGTAAAGATATATCTTTAAGTCTATGAAATTTCTAAAATGAAATTTAATTTTTAAGTCTATAATAATAAGTCTATAAAATAATTGAGAAAATAATATATGTAATGTATAATTTTACACATAATAACAAGATGAATATTTTGAAAAATTACACCTGATAAATGTAAAGAATATATAAGAAATAAAAGGAGGAAAAGTTAATCTGATTACAGAAAATGTATTGGATTATACGGAAATATTTATGCTTACAAGAGAAGATGTATTAAATTATGGATTATCATTTCCGGGAACATATAAAGAAGCACCATTTCACGATCCGAACTGGCAGCTTGTACGTGTGACAGAAAATAAAAAGGCTTTCTTATGGACATATGAAAGAGATGGATATCTTAATCTGAATGTGAAAGTGGACCCTGAGTGGAGAGATTTCTTTAGAAATGCATATGAAAGTGTTATTCCGGGCTATCATCTTAATAAGGAACATTGGAATACGATAATAATTGATGGAACAATACCTGATAGTGAAATTAAGAAAATGATTGAGGAAAGCTACAGAATAATAACAGACAGTCCGACTAAGAGAATCTACGAGGCAGTCAAAAAGATTCCTAAGGGTAAAGTTGCAACATATCGTCAGATTGCTAAAATGGCAGGAAATGAAAGAATGTCAAGAGCTGTTGGAAATGCATTACATAAAAACCCCGAACCTGATAAGATTCCCTGCTATAAAGTAGTAAATTCTAAAGGAGAATTAGCAAGTGAATTTGTGTTTGGAGGAAGAGATGTTCAGGCAAAACTCTTAGAAGCAGATGGGATAGAAGTCGTGAATAATAAAGTAGATTTGAATAAATATGGTATGAAATAAATATGGCAAGTCTTATCTCATATCGACAGATAGTCAGAGAACTTCAGGAACGTAAGGGAGAATATTTTAAGCTTTTTACCATTGCAAATATAGTTTTTCTTATAATTATGCTTATGGTAAGAGTGATTACAAAGTAAAATCTTTTTATTAACGAAATTTTGTATTTATTTTAATATTCAGGTAGTCAGAATAAAAATGTCCGTATATGATACTAACTTGATTTATGACGTATCGTGTGTGCGAGTTATATGCCGTCATATGCAAAAGTCGGTGCAATAAATCACCATTCAAGCGAAGTGCGTTTGATTTATTGCACCATAATAAACTTTGCATAGAACGGTATTTACTCGCACCCGATTAAGGAATGTGAAAGGTATGTGTCATATACGGACATTTTTTAGATATATGAATATGGAATAAATACAAAATTTAAGTTATTAAGAAAGATTTTACACAGAATTTACCTGAATAAGATAGTGAATTTTACCTGTACAACATATATTTTAATTATGAAATAAAAGATGTCTAATATATCGCATATATTTAGATTAAGAAAGCGAATAGTATATCGCATAATTAAAATATGTGTCATAAATCAGGAGGCGGTACAGATGAAATTCCTATGGAATTATTACAGAAAAAAAGAGTGGAGCAGAAATAAAAAGGTTATGGCTTTTGTGCTGTTAAATATTCTGTGTTGCGGAATAATTGGCTTTGGAGTCTGGACAATTATCAGTCAGATAGCATTTAAAACCATAACCTGGTTAGTTGTATTTGTAGGATATTCAGTATTCTTTCCGGGATATCTTGGCGGAATCCTGACAGTATACCGAATGGGAGATTAAATTTATGTGTTTTTAGCCATATGAATGTCTCGAAAAACTAAAGGCTTGCCTATAAAGGTATTAAACTTATGCATTCTTAGCCAGATGCTTTTTCATAAATCTTGCATATACTATGAAAATCAATGTTCCTGTAAATATCCACGACACCACATAGACATTCATAAGCATATCAAATGTTTTGTGTGCATTGAAAATAGTATATAACCATATAAGTCTGAACACTACAGTACCAAGGACTGTTATTATGGCAGGTTCTAAAGATTTACCCATACCTCTTAATGCTGAGCTTCCAACCTCATAAGTAGCTGTAAGTCCTTCAAGTGCACCTACATGATGAAGCCTGATAAGTCCGTAGGCGGCAACCGTAGGACTTATTGTATATATACCAACGAAGAAGCCATCCCATATTAAGAAGATAACACTTAATATTTCCGTAAATGTGAAGCCATATAAGAGGCACAGACCGAAAATCTTATTACATCTCTTAACATTTCCTGCACCGTAATTCTGGCTGATAAATGTAACTGCAGCCTGTGCAAATGCAGATGATATATCATATGTAAAATATTCAAAATTTAATGCAAGTGATGAACCTGCAATTGCATCTGAACCAAATGAATTAATTCCCGACTGAATGAAAATATTTGAAATAGAGAATAAAGCACCCTGAATACCGGCTGGAATACCGATTGCAAGAATTTTTCCTAAATGCTCTTTATTTATTTCCATATCCTTGAAAATGAATTTGAATTCATTTTGTCTTGTGCATAAATAACGCATAACAAGAAATGCGCTAATTATATTAGATACTACAGTTCCGATTGCCACACCTGAAACACCAAGATGAAATACGATAACTAATAAAAGGTTAAGAATAACATTTACAACACCGGAAATGAGAAGATACTACATAGGCCTCCTTGTATCACCGACACTTCTTAGAACTGCCGAACCAAAATTATAAACCACCATAAATGGTATGCTGATGAAATATATTTCGATATAGAGCATCGCATCATTTAAGATTTCCCGTGGAGTACCTGAAGCTATAAGAATAGTTCTAGCAGTAATCATACCTATTGCCATTAATACAAGTCCAAGAGCCAATCCAAATGTAATTATTGTATGTACCATATCATGAATTTTTTCACGTTTGTTCTGTCCGATAAGATTAGCTAAAGCAGCATTAGGTCCGACTGACAGACCAACAATCAGGTTTACAAATATACCGACTAAAGCGACACAGCTTCCAACTGCAGGAAGTGCGTTACTATTTGCAAATCTTCCGACAACCGCTACATCGGCTGAATTAAATAACTGCTGTAAAATACTGCTGAAAGCAAGAGGTAAAGCGAAAAGAATAAGCTTACCTGAAAGCTTGCCATTTAGCATATCCATTTCTTTAGAATTGTTTGCCATAATAATCCTCATTTCCGAGCGACTTTGTCGTGAAGAGGCGATGAGAAATTCGCTAAAGCGATTTCTCATCTGCCATATATGCTAATTGTTTTCGCCCGAAACAATTAGCTGTGTGAAAAATAATCGCATCGGCATTATTTTTCACACTAATCCTCATTTTGTATAATATTAATATAATCTTATACCGATAAAAATATAAGACTACTCATAATATAAACAGATATTTTGAAATTTTAAATGAAATTGAAATACTGAAATATTATATTTAATTGATTTATAATAGACTACCAATTTTTAAAACCAATATTATATAATAATAAGTAGGGATATTTATGTCAATCGGAAAATGGAATGAATTGTATCAAAATTGAAATGGATTGTATTAAAATTAATAATATATTGACGTAAAATTGATACAACGTTAAAATTATATATATTTATATAGCACATTTTAAATATAATAAGCGTAAGCAGAATGGAGATAGAATATAAAATGGAAGAAAATAAAAATAATAAAGAAGTATTAAATGCTATTAAAGAGGGAAATGCCAGATTTAATAGCAAGAAGAAAGAAGAGAACTTGAAAGCGGTTCCGGAGAAATTTGCTGAGAATTACAGCAAAGCAATGGATTATGAAGATGATTGCAGATATGATAAAGCAAGAGATATTTGTAAATGGATACTTAATGATGAAGAGGGTAAGGATATCGAGGCTGTAAAGATTATGTTAGCCAGAGTTTATCCAAAAGTTCTAGAGACAGATATTCAGGACAGCAACAGAAAATATCAGGAAGATGTAAGCGAATATTTTGAATTCTTAGACAGCATTACAATGAATGATTTAATGCAGGAATATATAGTTGAGACATTGGCAAGATTCTGTAATCTTATGGATAATGAATGGTATTGTCCTTTATTCAATGAATTTGTAAAGACAATTGATAGTAAGGGATACTTGAGTGAAGAATACAGAGATGTTTTAGATTCGGCATATGCATCTTATGAATCAACAGAATATTTTGAGGACGGACATTTAGGTATAATTATGAAAAATGTTCTCAAATCAGGATATGAGAGACGATATGTTGTAGAGTCAATTGAAAGTGAAGATAAAAAGAGAAAGATGGAGATAGAGATAAATACAAGCTTTTATAATCTCTGTCAGTATCTAAATGAACATAGCGAAGAGACAGAATATATTAAGGAAGAATATCCATACAGTTATAAGACAATCGAAGATGATATCAAGCTTATAAATGAAGATAAATCTAAATACGAAGAAGATATTCTTACACAGTTAGAGAAATATACAGCTAAAGACATTGACAGGGAAGCATTAAAAGAAGCTATGTATAAGGCATATGAATATATGATTAACAGCAGACCAAAGCCAACAGTCGTACATTCAGGCAAGACAACCTATTACAGAGACGGAAGAAAGGTTGGAAGAAATGACCTTTGCCCTTGTGGAAGTGGAAAGAAATATAAACAGTGCTGTGGTAAAGACATTTAATGTGAAAGCAAGTAGTCTTTATGGCAAGCCGGAAATGAGGAAAATATGATAATTATAGCAGTTGTAGATGACGATTATGGCTTATTATTTAATAACAGAAGAGTAAGCAAGGACAGGGTTCTTAGGGAAAAGATTAAGGAAATAACAAAAGGTTCAAAGTTATTTATGAATGAGTATTCATATGGGCAGTTTAGTGAGGACAAGTTCGATAATATAATTGTTGATGAAGCTTTTCTTAACAAAGCAGGAGATGAAGATTTCTGCTTTGTGGAGAATGTGGATATTAAACCATATTTACAGGCAATTCGTGGAATTATTTTGTTCAGATGGAATCGTATATATCCGAGTGATTTCAAATTTCCAAAGGAAATATTAGAAGATTTTAACAGAGAAGAAATATGTGAATTTGCTGGAAGCTCCCATGATAAGATAAGTCAGGACAACTATAAGGAGTCTGTAAGAAAAGTAAAGTCTGGTAAATTGTTTGCGGCTTATAACATTTGTTAGAAAATATTTTGTATAAAATATAAATTTATAATTGGTAAAAAGAGGTTTACCGGAATGGAGAAGAAATGATTAAGAAAAATATTTCAAGATTAGTAGTAATTTTACTTACTGTTTTTATGCTGCTTGGTATAAGCGGCTGTGCAGATACCGAAGATAGTTCATCAAAGGTAACGACCGCCAGTGTTAAAACATCAGATGAGACAAAAAATGAAATAACCACAGAGTTAGATTCAGAAATTGCGGAGATACAGAATCAGGAAGATAACGAGAAATTACCGGTCAGTCAGACTCCTGTAAATGTCCAAAGTTCAAGTGAAAATATCAGCTTGTCTAATATTCCTGCATATACAGGCAATGCATATGTAGCAGTTAATAATAATAATCCTTATTTTACTGATGCCGATAAAGGTAGAACAGATGCATTTGAAACATACAGCGACCTTGACGGGGCAGGCAGATGTGGAGTGGCATATGCAAATATTTGTAAGGAAATAATGCCTACGGAGAAGAGAGGTAAAATCGGTTCAGTTAAGCCAACAGGCTGGCATACAGTTAAATATGATATAGTAGATGGAAAATATCTTTATAACAGATGTCATTTGATAGGCTTTCAGTTAGCCGGTGAAAATGCCAATAATAAAAATCTTATTACAGGTACAAGATATCTTAATGTGACAGGAATGTTGCCATTTGAGAATATGGTAAGCGACTATGTAAAAGAAACAAATAACCACGTTTTATATAGAGTCACACCGGTTTTCGAAGGCAATAATATGCTTGCTTCAGGTGTATTAATTGAAGCATATTCGGTAGAAGATAGCGGTGCAGGAATTACATTCTGTGTATATTGCTATAATGTGCAGCCGGGAATTGATATTAACTATGCAAATGGAGACAGTAGTTTAGCAGCTACACAGACTCAGACATCAGTTGCACAGACACCGGCACAGACAGAGCCACCTACGACACAGCCGCCTGCTACACAACCTCAGACACAGCCACAAACACAACAACAGATTCAGACAGAGGCACCACAGCAGAATGTAAGTGTAAATACATATATTATTAATACAAATACAGGTAAGTTTCATTATCCGAATTGTAGAAGTGTAAATCAGATGGCAGACAAGAATAAGCTTGAATATACAGGTACAAGAGATGAGGTGATTGCACAGGGATATGATCCTTGCAAAAATTGTAATCCATAAGAAGTAGTCTATAGGGATAAGAAATGAAAGCCAAAGCTGAAGAAAAGAGGTATGGTTATGAAGATTGGTGAAGCAAGAGGAATATATTCAGCACAAATAAATATTTACGGTGATAAGAAGGCAGAACTTGATAAAGAGCGAAAAGAATTAGCTAAGAAAATCAAAGCTACGCCGGATGGTGCGAAAGTCTATGAAAATGAAGCTGCGAAATTAGAATTATCATATAATAAAGTATCTGATAAATATGATGAATATAGAGAATTTATGCAGCAGCTTATGGAAATGCATATGACTTATTCTAATGTTGAAAATTCCAGACAACAGGGTGAAACGGCGAAGAAAATAGCTGAAGATGAGGCGAAAGTATTAGAAGTTGCCAGAAGAATTGCTCATGGCGATAAAGTACCACCAAATGATGAGAAGAAACTTATGGAATATAGTATGGAAATCTATATGGCATCGAAGAACTTAGCAATGTTAAGGAGTCAGAAAGATAGAAAAGAATATGATTCACTGTGGGACGATGAAGATGAGAAAGCACCTGAAAATACTAATGCTGATGAGCAGATAATATGGAGTTAGGAATTGAAACACCAGAGATAACAGAAATCGGAGACTTAGTGTAAGTCTCCGATTTCCTATGTTACATACAATGCTATTGTTTTGATTCTATGTTACATACAATGTTATTGTTTAAATTCCAGGTTTATAATATTTTAAAGTAGCTTATTAACGGAAGCATATACCGATTCCAAAAGCCTCCGGACCTGTATGACATGCTAGACTTGCAGGAAGATTATCATAATATATTTCTTTATCAGGAAATGCTTCTTTAACAGTTGATATCCATTCGTGAATCTGTTCTTCGCTTAAATTTGAACCTGCTAAGGCAATCGTAGATTTAGACATATCATTTTCAGAGAAACGATTTTCAATATCACTTTTAATGGCATCAATCATGATGGATTTACATTTCTTAATATTACGTGCTTTTGCAAATGAATCAAGAGTATTACCCTGAATTGACAGAATTGGCTTGATATTTAGAACAGAACCAATCATTGCAACGGCTGGAGTAATTCTTCCACCTTTCTTAAGATATTCAAGTGTGCTTACTGTTACATAGATAACAGAATTCAGACCATCTTTATCTAGAATATCCTTGATTTCTGCGGCAGATTTACCATTGTCGGCTAACTCTTTTGCCTGTAGAACAGATTCCTTAAGTGTAACAGAAAGTCTGTGGTTATCTACAACATATACCTTATTTTCATAATCCATGGCTAATGACATAGCAACTTCACAAGACTTACTAAGGCCACTCGACATAGGAATGTATACAATTGAATCATATTTATCTTCTGAAAGTAATTTATTCCACAAGTCCATAATATCGCCCGGAGAAGGCTGGGAAGTCGAAACATTTTTATCTGATTTAAGAAAACGATAGAATTCCTCAGCAGAAATATTTTCGTTTTCATAATAAATTTCGTCATCAATAATTACAGGCATAGGAATAAGATAGATACCGTATTTCTCTGCCTCCTGTTTTGAGATACCGCTGTTTGTGTCAGTTACTATTGCTATCTTCAATTAATCACCACTTTCTTAAATTTAATAGTTTAAATATATATGCTGTCGGGACAAAAGCTCACGAATCTGATATAGAATAAAAAATATTATTTGCTCAAAAATAAATATGTAAAAAACACAAGTGTTACAGATTGTAACACTTAAAAATATATTTTGCAAGAGATGATTGACTAACTGTGACATAAAAGAGAAAATTGTATCACAAAAATGAAAAATATGAGATAATAGAGATAATCGCATAAAACCGAATGAAAAGGAGAATGAAATGGAGAAGAACAGAGTAAGTCAGGCAAACATAATAGCTAAAGAATGTATTGTGTCTGCATTGCTTAAATTAATATATGAGAAACCATTAACCACGATAACGATATCTGAACTGACGAAAAAAGCAGGGGTATCACGAATGACTTTCTATAGAAATTATGATTCTAAGGAAGAGGTATTCATAGGACATCTTGATGAAATATTTGAGCATTACTGGAATAATGATAACGCAGATGAAGAGGACGGAATATATTATGATGTTGAACATATGAAGAGTTGCTTTGAATATATTTATCAGCATAGAGAATTCCTGGAGGGCTTGATTCATTGCGGAATGGGGTTGTTATTCTTAGATAAACTGACTTATTACATCAGTGAAAAGTGGAAAAAGTATGCAGATAAATACGAATTGACGGCATTTACGGGTTCGTTATATAATCTGTTCATATTGTGGATTTCCACAGGCTACAGGGAAGATGTAGATAAGATGGCAAAAAAGATTGAGAAAATATACAGTTAATTAATATTAATATTAGTGAAACTCATTTTTGATACGCTGATTTATTAAAAATTAACATAAGAAAATACATAATACAGGAAACGGAGAAATTATGGACCAGACATTTATGAAAGAAAAACCGGTAATGCCCTTAGTAATATCAATGGCTTTACCGATGACTATATCAATGCTTGTAAATGCATTGTATAACATTGTTGACAGTTATTTCGTAGCAAAAATCAGTGAAGATGCGATGACAGCACTTTCACTTGTATATCCAATGCAAAACCTTATAACAGCGGTAACTGTCGGTTTCGGAATCGGTGTAAATGCAATAATAGCATTTTATCTTGGAGCAAAGAAAAATGAAGTGGCAAATCAGGCAGCATCACTTGGTATGTTTTTCAACATAATACATGGCATATTGTTAAATATCGGCTGCATAGCCATAATGCCTGCATTTTTAAGGATATTTACAAAGGACAGTAATATATTGAAGATGGGACTTGATTATTCAAATATCGTATTTATGTTTGCAATTCCGATATCCATCTCCATTAGTTTTGAGAAAATATTTCAGGCAGTAGGAAATATGAAAGTGTCTATGATATGTATGATGCTTGGCTGCGTTGCAAATATAATTCTTGACCCATTATTCATATTTGGTGTCGGCTTTTTACCTGAGCTTGGAATTAAAGGTGCTGCAATTGCGACCTGTATAGGTCAGTTAGTAACCTTATTAGGATACATTATAGCTTATTTTGTAAGACCGATACCAGCGAAAATCAGAATAAAATATATGAAATTCGATGGTTCGTTATGCAGGAAAATGTATGCAATCGGAATACCTGCTACACTTAATCTTGCGCTTCCATCAGTACAGGTATCAGCGTTAAATGGAATATTGTCAGCATATTCAGCAGGATATGTTCTCGTACTTGGCTCATATTATAAATTGCAGACATTTTTATATCTTACGGTAAATGGTGTGGTTCAGGGAATGAGACCGCTAATCGGCTACAATTATGGAGCAGGAGAGAAGAAACGTGTAAGAGATATTTTCAAATCAGCATTAATACTTATAGTCGGGGTTATGGTTATCGGAACAATTCTGTGTCTCATAATACCTGATAAATTAATTGGTTTATTTACAAATAAAGCAAATACAATAGAAATCGGTAAGACAGCATTAAGAATTATCAGTATCGGCTTTATCGTATCATCAGTTCCGGTTACGGTATCGGGTGCTTTAGAGGGACTTGGCAAAGGTAAAGAATCATTGGTAATTTCTATATTAAGATACATTGTCATAATGGTTCCGCTTGCATTTATCATAAGCAGGATAGTGGGTGCAACAGGGGTATGGCACGCATTTTGGATAACGGAAATATTTATGGCTGTAATATCGGCAGTGATATGTAAGAAGCAGATTTTAAAGTAGTATATAAAAACTTCACATATACTGGAATATTTGGATAACCTGCATTAAATGAATCTCATATATATATAAATATCTTAGCTTGTGTCTGAAATTGCTAATTTGTCGATATCATTTTTTTGCTCTTTTTATTATTTGTATTCATTCAATATCCAGAACACTTTAGTGGGGTTGTACGTCTATGACATACACTTGATTTATGACGTATCGCGTGTGTGAGTTATATGCCGTCTGATGTAAAAGGTCGGTGCAGTAAATTACCATTCAAGCGAAGCGCGTTTGATTTACTGCACCGTAATAAACTTTGCAGAGGACGGCATTTACTCACACCCGGTTAAGGAATATGAAAGTATATGTCATAGACGTACACCCCTCACTCAAGTGTCTGTCTAGTGAATGTATACAAACTTAGAGCAGAAAAATGATATCCGACAAATTTTCGCAATACAGACAATAAGCTAAGATATTTATATATATAGACGTTATTATGCAGATTAATTAGATATTCCAATATATGTGAAGTTTTCTGATATTAATTTAAAATCAAAAAGAATAGTATTATGTCGAAAAATGTGGTATAATAACAAAAATATTGTACGTTAGAGAACAGAGAATTTATTTAATCTCGCCTATTATACTAAACTAATAAAAATAGAAAATATTATTCGTCAGAGAGGGGGACTGTTAGTTGAAGAAGAAGGTAAGAAAATTACTAGGAATACTTATAGTGGGCATCTTAGTAATGTTTCTTTTTATCAATTATTTTTCACAGATTATTATATCACAGAATGATATGACTAATTCATCTAAGGTGATATTTAAACAGATAGACCAGATTATCAAGCAGAATGAGGAAGAGCTTGAGAAGAGTAAAGAAGATATTCGTAATATATGTATACTAAGGGCAAGGGCTACAGCATATCTGCTGCAGCAGGACAAGAGCAAGATTAATAATCTTGAAGAAATGAGAAAGATAGCGAATCTTCTTGAAGTAGATGAGATACATATTTTTAATAAAGAGGGTGTGATATATGCAGGTACAGAACCAAAATATTATGGACTGAATATGGATTCAGGTGATCAGATATCATTTTTCAAGCCAATGCTAGAAGATACATCGAAGTCAATGTGTCAGGATATAACGGCTAATACTGCTGAGAATAAGATGATGCAGTATGCTGCTACATGGACAGAGGACGGTGATGTAATAGTTCAGATTGGAATGAAACCATCGAGTGTGTTAGAGAAAATAGAGAAAAATAAGGTGTCTTACATATTTTCAAGACTTGCTGAAACTGACGGGTATACACTTATTGCCGTTGATCCTGAAACTAATGAAATAGTTGGTTCAACCAGAGACACACTGGTTAATAAATATATCTCAGATATTGGAATAAATACTAAG
Organism: uncultured Eubacteriales bacterium; assembly: GCA_900314555.1. Classification (GTDB taxonomy): domain Bacteria; phylum Bacillota; class Clostridia; order Lachnospirales; family Lachnospiraceae; genus Bovifimicola. The sequence continues at coordinate 32,339 of OMVQ01000036.1, forward strand.
AAGATGAAGAATTGGGATAGGGCTTATCATTGCAGGATAAAGGGTAAGTGGTATTTCTGTATATTTGAGAAACAGGATACAATTATAGTTGGAAGAATCTGTAAAGTAAAAAGTCTGTACAGTAATATAAATGAGACTAATTTTTCGCTTTTTATATATATTTTACTAATTGGTGGTGTTGTAATCTATTTTATTACACATTATCTTGATAAAAATATAATAAAATCTATATCTGCAATTAATAATGGACTTCAGGATATTTCAAATGGAAATCTGGATACAAAGATTGAAGTTAATAATACACCTGAATTTAAAGAGTTAAGCCATTATATTAATCAGATGGTAGAAAGTATCTTAGAGACAACTGATAAGATTTCTGTTGTAATTGATACGGCAGGCTTGCCAATAGGTCTGTATGAATATAACAGAAGCATGGAGCGTGTCAGAATAACACATAAATTACCGGAAGTAATGGGCTTAAGCGAGGAAGAAGCTTATAAGTTATGTGAGAGCAGAGAAAAATTCGATACATGGATAAGTGAAATATTGAGTAATCCGGTAGAAGGAGAACATGAGATTTATAAAATAAGTTCATCGCCGGAACGATATGCAAAGATAGAAATAATAATACGTGATGATAGTATATTTGGAATAGTTGTAGATAAGACAAGTGATATATGTACAAGGAACAAGTTAGAAAAAGAACTTGGTGAAGATGAATTAACAGGACTGTGCAGCAGAAGAGGATTCTATAGTAAGATGGATGAGATTTTTGCATTGCCTGACGAGCTTGGCTATGCGGCAGTCGTTATGATAGATTCAGATGATTTAAAGAAAGTAAATGATACATATGGTCATAATAATGGTGACAGATATCTTTGTGAAATTGCAAATGTTTTATTAAAGGTAAATGCACCGGGACAGTTAACAGCACGACTTGGTGGTGATGAATTTGCAATATTATTCTATGGTGCAAGTTCAAAAGAAGAAATAGATGAATATATGAACCGGCTTGAAGAATTAAGACTGAATCATGTTATGAAAATGGAAAAGGATGTTGTCATAGATGTTAAATTCTCTATGGGTAAGGCTTTCTATGTAATTGATGGTGTAGAAAGTGAGAGGCTTATGAGAGTTGCTGATAAACGAATGTATATTGATAAAAGAGAACGAAAGAAGAAAAAACAGATGGAATAATGTAAGAGAATCCTAATATGGATATTCTCTGCAAGGCTGATTGTTTCCGGACGAAAGCAATCAGTGTGTATATCATATGAAAATTATTAATGAAATATTTAAACATTTTACAAATGATATATCAGAAAAGTCGTCCGGAAATGAGGATTTTTATGGAAAATGTAGCAATAAAACCCACAATATTATTAGTAGATGATTCGGCGGAGAATAGAAAACAGATAGAAGACAGTTTATGTAATGATTATAATATTATTGAAGCATGTAGTGGCGAAGAGGCAATAAGTATATTAAACAGAAATATTACGAAAATCGAATTGGTCTTACTTAAGTTGTATGATACGCAGATTAATGGTTTAGAAGTTCTTGCCATAATGAATCAGCATTTATGGTTAGATTTTATACCAGTAATTGTTATCTGTAGAAATTCTGATGAGGAAAACATTGTACAGGCTTATGATATGGGTGCTGTGGCATATATTAACAAACCATATGACAGAATGATTGTAAGACAGAGAATAAAGAACCTTTTATCATTATATCAGAAGCAGCGTGATATGAGGAAAATGTTAGAACAGCAAGTCTATGAAAATGAGAAGAATAATAATGTTATGATTACAATTCTTGCTCATATTGTAGAATTCAGAAATGGTGAAAGTGGTATGCACGTAATGCATATCCAGACGATTACTAAACTGTTGTTACAACGTTTACAGAAGAAACATAATAACTATAATCTTACGGATAATGATGTATTATTAATAGCGACAGCTTCAGCACTTCATGATGTCGGTAAAATCTCAGTTGATGATAAGATACTTAATAAACCGGGCAGACTTAATCCGGAAGAATTCGAAGTAATTAAGAAACATTCGGCAATAGGTGCTGATATGTTGAAAGATATGGAGATATATAACAATAATAATAAATTAATTAAAACGGCATATGAGATATGCAGATGGCATCATGAGAGATATGATGGAAAAGGATATCCTGATGGGTTAGTGGGTGAAGAAATACCTATTTCTGCACAGGTTGTATCTATTGCAGATGTATATGATGCACTTACAAGTGAGAGATGCTATAAGAAAGCATATTCACATGAAAAGGCAATGGAAATGATAGAGAATGGTGAATGTGGAGCATTTAATCCTTTATTATTAGAATGTCTTGAGGATATACATGAACAGTTGATAATTGAATTAAACAGAGAACACGTGGATTCACCAGAGATAGATATGAGCCTTTTATCTAAAGTAGCCGATGAAATTGTCGAGAAACAGATGGGCAAAGAGAATAAAGAGGATAATAAGAAATCATATACTAAGAGAAAAGATTTAGTGAAAATGAAAGCAGAATTCTATTCTTCAACAGTTAAGGAGATTCAGTTCGATTACGATGCGGTTCATGATATCGTGAAATTATCTCCTTATGCATCAGAAGTATTAGGATTGCCTGAAGAGATAGTAAGACCTAATAGCAAAAATCAGGATTATCTTGGTAAAGTTAATATTGCTAAGATAATTAGTGAAATAAGAAATAAGACATCAGCAGTTAATCCACGACTTGATATGAGTGTCGAAGTCGAAAAAGATAGTAAAATTTCAACATACAAATTACAGATGATGAGTTTATGGTCAGATGATGATGAACCGAGATATTTAGGTGTGGTTGGAAGAATAATACCAGTAGAGTAAAGTCTTATATTTTGTGTATATTCAATAGACATACACTTAAGGAGAGATGTCCGCATGTGACACACACTTGATTTACTTGCACTAGATTAAGGCGTTATGAAAGTGTGTCATAGGTGGACATCTCGTTTTAATTTTATTATTTAGCTAATATCTCATCAGCAAGTTTTTCTAATTCTGTAATGTCAGAATCTTTCATTGTTGACATAATTGTAACTGTATTTTCACAGATTGTAATATTTTTCATTGTATCAAGAATGTTTCTCATACTTCTGTTAGCTGATGGTGCCCATGAAGCATTTTCAATAAGACCGACTGTACGTTTCTGGTAAGCCTTATGTGAAAGACGATTTAAGAAATCTTCCATTGGAGGAAATACACCGCCATCATATGAGGCAGCAGCTAAAACTAATCGGCTGTATCTGAAGGCGTCTTCTATGGCTTCAGCCATATCATCTCTTGTGAGGTCTGTAAATGCTACTTTCTTAACACCTTTAGATTTAAGAATTTCAACCATTTTCTCGGCAACACATTTTGTATTACCATGAATAGAAGCGCAAGCGACAAGTACGCCATCATCTTCTGGTTCATAACTACTCCATGTCATATATTTACCGATATAGTAATCAAGATTTTCATTAAGAATAGGACCATGCAGAGGACAAATTGTCTTAATATCAAGTGTGGCTGCTTTCTTAAGTAAAGTCTGAACAGGTATACCATATTTTCCTACGATATTAAAATAATATCTTCTGGCTTCGCAAGCCCAATCTTCATCAGTACCTAATGCACCGAATTTACCAAAGCCATCAGCAGAAAACAACACTTTTTCACTGATTTCATACTCGACCATTACCTCAGGCCAGTGAACCATTGGTGCCATAATGAATTTAAGAGTATGGGAGCCTAAACACAATTCCTCGCCCTCATTTACAGTTATAAGGCGTGAATCGGCATTTTCAATATTAAAGAATTGTGGAAGCATTGCCTTAGCCTTATTACTTAATACAAGCTTTGCATCAGGATAGGCATCGGCAAGGCGTTTGATATTAGCTGAATGGTCAGGCTCAAGATGGGAAATAATTAAATAATCAACACCTCTTCCGTTAAGTGTATTCAGAAGATTATCAAACCATTCATCTCCTTTTCTGGCATCGACAGTATCCATAATGGCAACTTTCTCGTCAAGAATAACGTATGAATTGTAAGATACTCCGTTTGGAATTATGTATTGGCCCTCAAATAGATCAAGGGTTGTATCGTTTACTCCTATGTATTTTATAGAATCTGAAATTGTTATGTTACTCATATATCCTCCGTTCCGCAGTATAATTACTTTTTTCTGTAATTATATCATAATGATTACAAAAAGTGTTAAAAATATATTGACCTAAAGTTGACTTTAGGTATTAGAATAAATTATGTTATAAAAAGTAAAAAAGGAGTCGAAGATATGTTTATTGAAAATATTAATGGACCTGCAGACGTTAAGAAGTTAAATACTGAGCAGTTAGTGGTATTAGCCGGAGAAATGAGACAGGCTTTATTAAGTAAGCTTAGTAAACGTGGAGGACATTTTGGACCAAACTTTGGTATGGTTGAGGCAACTATTGCAATGCATTATGTATTTGAGTCGCCAAAGGATAAAATTGTATATGATGTTTCACACCAGTCATATCCTCACAAAATGCTAACTGGAAGAAAAGATGCATTCTTATATGAGGACCATTACACAGATGTATCGGGATATAGTAATCCTCATGAAAGTGAACACGATTTCTTTACTATTGGACATACATCAACATCTATCAGTCTTGCCTGTGGTTTAGCTAAAGCAAGAGATTTGAAAAATGAACAGGGCAATGTAATTGCAGTTATCGGTGATGGCTCATTAAGTGGTGGTGAAGCATTAGAGGGACTAGATTTTGCTAAAGAATTACAGAGTAATTTAATAATTGTAGTAAATGACAATGATATGTCCATAGCAGAAAACCATGGTGGACTTTATAGCAATTTGAAATTATTAAGAGAAACAAACGGACAGGCAGAATGTAATCTGTTTAAGGCAATGGGACTTGATTATGTCTACGTAAATGAGGGAAATAACGTTGAGGACTTAATTGCAGCATTTACAAAAGTAAAGGATAGCAAAGTTCCTGTTGTAGTTCATATTAATACACAAAAAGGCAAAGGCTATGAAATAGCAGAAAAGAATAAGGAAAACTGGCATTATTGCGCTCCATTTGATATCGAGACAGGAAAAGCTAAATTTACTGATGATTCAATAGATTATTCAGATGTAACAGTAGATTATCTGTTAGATAAAATGAAGAAAGATAACAGAGTTGTGGCAATCACAGCAGCTACTCCTACAGTAATGGGATTCACAGAGGACAAACGTAGGGAAGCAGGTAAACAGTTTGTAGATGTCGGAATTGCAGAAGAGACAGCAGTTGCATTAGCTTCAGGAATTGCTAAGAATGGCGGAAAGCCTGTATTTGGTGTATATAGCACATTTGTACAGAGAACATTTGACCAGATTTCACAGGACTTATGTATCGACAGTAATCCTGCCACAATCGTTACATTTGCAGGATCAGTTTATGGAATGAATGATGTTACACATCTTGGATTACAGGATATACCAATGTTATCTAATATACCTAATCTTGTATATATTGCACCAACTACTAAGGAAGAGTATCTTGCAGTTCTCGACTGGAGTATTGACCAGGATAAATATCCTGTAGCTATTAAATTACCTGGCGGTCCTATGATTTCAGACGGTAAGAAAGTTACTAAAGATTTCAGCAAATTAAATAAATATGAAGTAACTGAAGCCGGAAGCAATGTTGCGATAATAGGTCTTGGAACATTCTATGAAATGGGTAAAAACGCAGCTAAATTAATTGAAGAAAAGACTGGCGTAAAACCTACAGTAATCAATCCATATTATATTACAGGAATTGATGAAGATTTATTAGAGAAATTAAAAGACAATCATTCAGTAGTAATTACATTAGAAGATGGAATCTTAGATGGTGGTTTCGGTGAGAAGATAGCACGTTTCTATGGAACATCTGATATGAAAGTTCTAAACTATGGACTTAAAAAGGAATTTCTTGACAGATATGATGTACAGGAAGTGCTTTTGAAGAATCATTTAACACCTGAGCAAATTGCAGAAGATGTTATGAAAATCTCTTAATTATGAAATTGCTTAATATAGATAATTTGAACAAGTGTTATATAATGTAAGTGTTAAATAAATGCCTGATAAGTGATGAATGGAACATTATATTCCGCATACTTATAGCATTAATTATTAATATTATTAAATAATGCCTGATGTAAACTTTATTGGAAAAATATAAGCTTACATCAGGCATAATTATTTTATGGATTATTACAAACTTTTAATATTGTTATAATAATTGATTAATTATATTTAATATGATTTATCACTCAAAAATTTTATTAATTATCATCGGTAATTGTCATCAGTAGTTATTATCAGTAGTTTTTGATGAATTATCATTTTGTTTAATAAGAGATAAAATATCCTGATATCTTTCATTAATTGCATCATAATTCTCACGCAAATGTGGAAACAGGCAGTTACTACAATCTTTACAGCCATTTGGCAGGTAAGAGAAATTTCCGCCACATTTGTCACCAAGAGCATAAAGAGGGCAATAGCAGAACAGACAGTTAAAGTTATTAACGTCGGCACCTTTATGACATGGAAAATATTCGCACTCTTTATGTGAAAAATAAGAATAATTCTTTGACATCTGAATAATCTCCGTTCTGAATTATGACATATTATTTTGCAAGTTCTAACATTCTTGACAAAGGCTTTTCGGCTGCTTTACGTAAATCTTCATCAAGATTAACATATTCAATATTATAATTGTCCGAGTCTATATTTTCAAGGGCTTCGATAACTTTTTCCATACGCACTTTCTTCATATTAGGGCAGAATTGTCTGTGACCGACAGAATAGAATTTTTTGTCAGGATTTTTCTGCATCAGTTCAAAGAATACTCCCATTTCCGTACAGATAATAAATACATTTTCGGGAGAGGCTGTGGCATAATCAATTATTTGCGAGGTGCTTCCGATGAAATCAGCAAGCGCTAAAGTGTCTTCGGTACATTCAGGGTGAGCAAGCACTAAGGCTTCAGGGTGAAGTTCTTTCGCCTTAGCGACATCTTCGCTGTGAATACTTTTGTGAACGTGGCAGAAACCATCATTAAAGATAAAGTGTTTATCAGGAACCTGTTTAGCTACAAAACGTGCAAGGTTGTTATCTGGGATAAAGAAAATATTTCTGTTAGGAAGCTTCTTGACGATTGTAACAGCATTTGAGGAGGTTACACATACATCAGACTCAGCCTTTATCTCGGCAGTAGAATTTACATAACAGACAACCGCTACATCATCATATTGTCTGCGGACTTCTCTTATCCTATCGATATCTACCATATGCGCCATTGGGCAGTCAGCGGTATTATCCGCCATAATTACTTTCTTCTGTGGATTGAGAATTTTAGCACTTTCTCCCATAAATGAAACACCGCAGAAAAGTATTGTCTGCTGCTTAACAGTAGTTGCCACTTTGGCAAGATAGAATGAATCGCCGACATAGTCAGAGATTTCCTGAACCTCTCCATCTACATAGTAATGCGCAAGGATTACTACATCATTTTTCTCTTTAAGTTCCTTGATTTTCTCTTTAATACTATTGTCCATTTCTAGTCCTCGTTTCTGAAATTGATTATTTTAATTCTGTGATTTCACACTAATTTACTAGGAAATATTGTAAGGTATTTGAGAAAAAATGTCAAATAGATAACTGATAAAGTTTTAAGTAAAGTTTCTAGGGTTGAGAGTTAATATAGATAATTAATTTAATTAATAGATATGTAAGGCTTGAGATGGAATATGAATGTAACTAAAGAACAGAGGTTCGAAGTGAAAATACTGATTATGGGACAGTGAATATGATATAAATGGAGTGGATAGGTTGGAAGGTAAGCTACTAATACAAGCTGCTGATGTAAGCTATTTATGTAAGCTATATAGAAATAATTGGAATGTAAATAATATAAAGTCAAATTCCACTGTGGATGATTCGTTAATATAATGAAATAAAATATTTACATTCCAATTTGGATTATTAACTGATAATAACAAATAAATAATATAAAGTCAAATTAAACATAATTCAATATAATGTAATAAAATAGGTTTAAAATATATTGACAATAACAAAAAGATATGATATTTTATGAATGTGATATAACGAACGGAAGATAAAAAGTAAATAATTTTAAACTTAACAAAAGATGAGAGATATTGAATGGGTTAAATTCATTAATTAAAGGAAAAGTTATATCGCAATATTACAAGAAGGAGACAATATGAAGTGACCTCGCAATTGTAGTTTCGTGGATTTACCTGTAAAATATTATTTGAACGAATAATAAGGTAACAGGA
>OMVQ01000041.1 GCA_900314555.1 uncultured Eubacteriales bacterium
GAACTCGCTTCATCTAGGAATTTATGCATTGACACAAATTCTTCCTTGTGTTGTATCAAGATTGTGAACTTGTTTCGCAATTACCTAACTTTATTATCCATTTATCTATATTTACTCAAACAGATTAACTGTTGTCTTAAATAAGTCCTTATCTTTCTCAATATTTGCTTCATTTCCGACTACACATATACTGTTACAGCTAAGCACAGCTTCTACAAGATCAGCAAAACTTCTGATTGTCTCCTCATTGGCATTAAGCACCTGTAATCTTTCTCTTTGAAGATTTTCAATATTTTCCTCATTGAAATATGCAGACATTGAACGGCTTCCCTTAGACATTGCAGTAAGCGGAACGTCCATACTGCTTATTGTTCCAATAATATATTTAGTCATATTTCTCTCATCTGTCGTAAAGTTTCTGATATATTCAGGTACTCCATCAAATACTTCATTTGTTTTTCTAAGATTAGGATCTCTGTATGAAGAAAAATATGACTCACCTGATTTACCAAACATACAATTACAGCCGTATGCACCACCCTGCTCTCGTATATTTTTCCATAAATATTCACTATTCAATATAGTCTTTAGAACTCGTAATGCACCATTGTATTTATATCCTGCTTTAGAGAAATCACCGGTTCTTGTAACATATTGAACCTGTGCAGAAGTCTTAAAGCCCTCATTCTTCTTATCTATTACAATATCATCTATCGATGTCAAAGCTGATCTGTCATTTTCGCTTAACTTATCTGCAAGCTTACCAAAACTATCCTTAAAATATGCATAACCCTCATCATTAGCAGTATAACTTACTACCAGATTATCTTTTCTGAATACATATTTCTCAAGAGCTCTTAATTGTTTTACTAAATCTTCTTTATTAGTCTCAAAGTTACTTTCAAGATTCTCAATAAATTTATAATTTGATATTCCTTTGAGTTTCTCTGTAATTGCGCCTATTTTAGAAATATATGAAAGATTTCTTATAACTGCTGCCGCATCTGAAGAACGCATAAGTGAACCCTGCAGGTTAGATTTTCCCTCACAGATAATCTCATATAAACGTTTAGTATCATCTAACTTCGTTCTAAACAGAATTTCTTCAATAAGTTCAATGGCCTTCTCTACTTTTTCGAAGAATACCTTTGCCTTTACTTCAAATTTAATATTATATTTATCAGTATTTGCAGCATTTCTGTACACATTAATTTCCTGATAGATACCACCTGTATGAATACCCATTTCATTGCTAAGTTCAGCATATGTGTAATTCTCAGTATCCATATATCCTAATGTGCCTTTTAATACTCCAAGATATGAAAGCATCTCATAAGGAATGTCAGTTATATCAAAGCATAAGCTTAAATATCCAATTCCATTTGTAAATATATTATGTCTTACAACCGTAACTCCATCTTCACTAACTACAGTATTATGGAATGGCTCAACTTCTTTTGACAAATCTTCCCTGCTAAGAACAGGTATTGTATCTAACTGCTCCTTAGTCGATGGTGTCTCCTGATATTTCTTAAGATTCTTAGTTTTCTCTACTAATTTATCTATCTCCTCTGCTGTCATCTCTGATTTGATTTTAGCAAGTTTCTGTCTGAGTTCTTCATCTTTTCTTGTAGTAAGTCCTTTTTCAGGCCTAAGAACTACTAATGAAGAATGTGTATTATCTAAGAAATATTTCTTAATAAGCTGCTCGTAATAGTCTGTATCAAGCATTTCCCTTAATTTTGCAAACTGTTCATTCTGCTCTAAATGTCTGAATGGTTCAGAATCATCATATAACCAGCTGTCAAATACCTGAAAACTGAACATAAGTCCTTTAGGATATGAGCCAAAATCATTCTCTCTATATTGGAATTCGAAGAAATTAAGTGCAGCTAAAAGTGAGTCTTTATCAATTCCATTCTTAACAAGCTTCTCTAATTCTTCTCTGATTGTTGCCACAAATTCGTCTTTATCTTCGGCATTTGCATTCTTAGCAGTGAAATTAAAATATGGCTGTAAAATATAATTATTATATCTTCCCGAAATATCTTTACCTATGCCCTTTTCTAAAAGTGCCTGTTTAACAGGTGCTCCCGGCATGGAAACAATTGCATATTCTAATATCTGAAGTGCAAGATAAGTCTCTTTATCTAGTATATCCCCAGTTACAACATTGTAAGATAAATAGGTATTATCCCTCTCACTTTCACTTTCTGAAATCGAATAATTCTCTACAACTTCTCTCATCTTCGAAAATGGTTTCTGATATTTTATCTCAGAATCAACCTCAATATAATCGAACTCACTAAGATATCTTTCATCAAGCCATCTAAGAGTCTCCTCCATATCCATATCTCCATAAATATAGATATAACTGTTAGATGGGTGATAATATTTCCTATGGAAATCTAGAAATTTCTCATAAGTCAGTTCAGGTATATGGTCAGGATCTCCACCTGATTCCACGCCATAACAGGTATCAGGGTAAAGTGACTCTGTAATTATTCTGTCAATAACATCATCAGGTGACGAAAATGCACCTTTCATCTCATTATATACGACACCATTGTATTTTAATTCAGCATCTTTATCCTCTAAACTGTATGTTACACCCTCCTGACTGAATATCTCCTCTTTATCATACACATTTGGGTGAAAAACAGAATCTAAGTATATGTCCATAAGATTATGAAAATCTTTATCATTAGTGCTGGCAACCGGATATATCGTCTTGTCAGGGTATGTCATCGCATTAAGAAATGTATTAAGTGAACCCTTTACTAATTCCATAAATGGATCTTTTACAGGGAATTTCTCCGACCCACATAATACGCTATGTTCTGTAATATGTGCTACTCCTGTACTGTCTTCAGGCGGTGTTCTAAAACCAATTGAAAATGTCTTGTTATTATCATCATTTTCGATTAATATAACCCTTGCTCCTGATTTATTGTGTCTCAAAACATATCCCATAGAATCTATGTCTTTTAATTCTTTTTTCTCCTGAAGTGTGTATTCCTTTATATTCTCTATATTCATTGATTTCCTCACTTTATATATTTTTAATAGTAATAATCCAATATAAATGAGATTATACCACAATATATAAGTAAATGTAAATTTTATCTTATGACTCTATATAATCCCTTACACATTTTGGCATATTCTCTACATTACAACCATACTGGCTCAAAAATGCCATAACAAAACGTTCAATTCCATATCCGATACAGCCCGACACAACATTTTCCACTCCCGATACACCTATATTAAATGTATGTGAAAATGTTTTACCATGTCTGTTAAATGATGCAACCGATATATCTCTATTATTATCATACTCTAATCTCAACTCATATTTTGCCTTATTATGCATTTGAATAAGTTTATACCTGTTCATATTAGGTGTAATAAATAAATCTGTTGCACTCTCAATATCGCCCTTTAATCCAAGCTCTACCATAAATCTGCTCGTCTGGTTAATCATTCTGTTAATTGAAGTATCAACATATTCTTCACTTCCCACAAACACAATCTCTCTTACATGATAGTCTCTTAAGCGGCCAAATTCATTATTCTTATCCTTTTCATTTCTAAATACATTCTGTAAAAATGTCAGACTTGTATTATCTTTAAATACTGTATCTTTATATCTCTCATAGACATGAAAGCAGGCAGACGGAGATAATACCGCATTACTATCCTCAACATACATACTGTTACCCGGATAATTATTAAGGTATTTCGTCTTAATCAAAGTATCCTTAGAAAGTAAGGCCGGATATCTTTCTTCTATTGCCAAGTTAATTATTGCAAATTTCTTAAATACATTATCAAAATAATCAAATAACTTTGCTGAAATTCCGCTAAGACATATCCCGCCATTTTCAGTCATAACAATATTTCCCTGCTTAAGTATCTCATCAAATGAATGAAATTCGCAGTTTACCTTATTAATATACAGATATTCCTTTTCATCATTCTTAATGCTCTCTAGTATATCAGTATTAACATTATTATTCTTACTTATGGCTTCATTTATAATCTCTAACATATCCTTTATGTATTTAGCCTCACTGATTCTTATAATATATTCATCTAATTCAAAATCACATATATCTTCAACATCAATTATAATGTTCATAATTGTCAATGAATCAAAACCGTTTTCTACACTAATTTCTGTGTCTGATGTTAATATAATCTCTTTCTCTGAATCTATATTATCTCTGCATACATTTAATATCTCTTCTTCCGTCATACTATCCTCATTTCCGCAGGCACAAAGTGCCGGAGGAATCGCGAGTCAAATGTCAGATTTGGCTCTGCGATAGATGCTAAATGTGGCGCCTGCGACACATTTAGCTGTGCGAAAAATAATCGCATCGGCATTATTTTTCACACTATCCTCCATTCCTAATTTATCACTTGCATTATTCCTTAATTATATTTTTAAGTATTCTATTTTCTTCTAATGTAAGTCTATTCGCTTCTTCAATTACCTGATTAAACAAATCGACATTTCCTTTTATTCCTGCCTTGAACATATTCATTATAAGTTTATCCCATCGTTTCACTATTTCCTGATAATCCTGGTATTCCTGGTATTTCTGGTTCTGATAATCCTGATTCTCAAAATCTGAACCAGAAGTTGAAATATTGTCAAATATAAACTTTTTAGACTGTTCAAAGCCGTCTATTCTAAGCTGTCTGTTACATTCTGCCATAACACCTTTAGTATCAATATTATTGCTAAATATACTCTGCATATCCTCTAATAATGAAATAAAACATCTATAGCCTCTATATCTTTTCTTATTTGATAACAATGGATTTTTCAGATAATCTTTTAACTGATTATTTCTGGTTGCAATAACCTCTTCTTTAATTCTGTCCTCTTTAAATGCATCTCTTTCATATCTAAGAATCAGATATTCATTGTTATATGTATTCCAGTTATCTAATAAATCTTTATCATCTATTTCACCACTATACACATCTTTATCTGTGACAGGCGGACAGGCATCATATATCATAAAATGATTTTTCTCATAACCAACTATAGTAATATAATGCGATATTGCCTTATCTCTTGAGAATTTCTTATTATATGGCAATGCTGAACTTGATAATCTGACAATAATTCTTTGATGTTTTTCTAACATATTGATTAGAAATGCTTTCTTGTTATCAATGTTATCAATGCCCTCCTCAATATAATTATCCCATATACTGTCAGGTGCATATTTTCTTACAAATCTCTTATTAGCTTCATATTGTTCCGTATATATCATATGAGTGCCATAATTTCCTGTATAATGCATATTGAAACCATTTCCAAGGAAATATATGTCACTCATATTTATGTGTATGTTATCATTTATTAACCAATTATATATACAGGAATTAAGACATTCTATTCCCTGCTTCATAATTAGTCTCTCTTACTTAATTGATTAATTATTTCTGACGAATCATAAGTTAATACTTTCTTATTATCACTTGTGCTGTAATTAACCTCGTTATAATTAGTATCTACTAATACATAAGCTTTTTCCAGATATTTATTAACATTTTGCTCAAATTTTCTGATATTATCTGCATCTTCAGACTTTTTGTCTGAATCATTAACGCTAAAGCTGACTTCTCCGTTATCTTTTTCTGCTGTCTTACCATCTTCTGTCAAATTCCATACAGAATATTTATAAACTGCATTTCCCTGACTCATATATAAACACATTTCTACAATATAATCATTTTCGCCATCATTATATACATACAATCCATCCTGCTCCATATGGATAGGTGATACCTTTTTGCCCCATATTTTCTCTTTGGTTTTTCCCGAGAAAATCTCTACAGTATCAGTATCCCCGTATTTATTTGCACTGTTTATATCTTGGGCTACATATGCATTTACCTTTATCTCATCTTCTACTCCATCATTAGTTACATCAGCATAGAATGAAAATGTTTCTTTATTATCGTCTGTATCTTTACTTTCAAAAATTTTATTTTTTGAAACTATCTCGCCATCTTTATTAACGGTAACGCAATATAAATTCTTCACCGCATACTGATTGTCGATATTCTTCACGCATAATTTGTTATCACCAACAGTAATGCAATCGTATGTGCCATCGTAAAGTTTTAATCCGTCATATGAAATATTAGCATTACTATCTTCTTTTTCACCAGAAGTATTATAATCTTTCAATAATTTATTCTCTTTCCAATAAAAGCAGTATGATTCCTCCGGTGTATATAATTCAATTATCTGACCATTATTATATGTTCTGAAACTGCAAGCATTATCACCCTGATTCATATCACAATTAATATATTTTACATCTAATGAATTAACTACCTTATTTTCTTTAACAGAATAAACAAATAAGCCATAATAATCCTTAAATACCAATATCTCGTCATCACCATATACAAGTTCTGTATTTACAACCTTAAGGTCATCTGTTACATCTGCATTTTTAACTTCTATACTTTCTGTAACACC
>OMVQ01000035.1 GCA_900314555.1 uncultured Eubacteriales bacterium
ATGAATATAACCTCCATATATGTTATATGAAGATTGTATCATAAAACGAATGCATAGTCGAGTTAATTAAAAACTTTTATACTAGATTAAGGAATTACGAGAGTGTGTGTCATAGACGTACACCTCTGCTTAAATGTCTGCCTGGTGAATGTACACAAAATTAGAGCAGAAAACTGACATCTGACAAATTTACGCAATTTTACAAGCAGTTCCAAATTTATATATTCAAATTGCCTGTCTCCAGATGTTTTCCTTCAAAAATTTGCGAAGTTTAAGAAATTATAACTTACCAGTTTTCTTTGAAATACTCAACTATTTTAGCAAAGTTCATAAAATGGGAAGCCTTTACTAAAATGGTATCATCTTTTTTGATTATGCGTGGTAATTCAGAAACCAAATCATCTAATTTATCAAAATAATAAATTTTTCTGTCAAAATGCTGTTTTTCTAACTCTAAAAATGCATTATTCATTAATTTACCGGCTAATACTACTACATCTATGTCAGTATTAAGGATATAATCTCCGATTTCCTTATGCATTTTATCTTCATTTGCACCTAATTCTCCCATATCACCAAGAATTGCAACTTTTCTGCCTGTTGCATAATTAAGCACATCGATACTTGCACGCATTGATACAGGATTAGCATTATAACAGTCATCTATTACAGTTATTCCGTCTAATTCTAATATATTATTTCGCCCTGATACAGGTTTTAGTTTTTCTATTCCATTTTCTATCTCATTATCTTTAAGCCCGAATATTTTACCGACGCATACGGCTGCAAGTGCATTATAGACCATATGTTTACCCGGTATATTAATTAATGCTTTTATAGTAGAATCTTTGTAGTGGATATCGCATTTTATTCCTTTTATTCCAAGATTTTCGATATTGTCTGCATATATTTTACTCTCTTTATTATCAATACCATAAAAATATGGTTTTATACCATTATATTCAGAAATTGTACTTAATTTATCGTCATCACCATTTAATACTATTGCTGCATCTTCAGAAATATTTTTAAATATCTCTGTCTTGGCTTTAAGTATTCCATCTCTGGTTTTGAGATTCTCTAAATGGCATAAACCAATGTTAGTAATTACAGCCACATCAGGCTGTGCAATTTCAGAAAGTCTTGTCATTTCACCAAAATCACTGATTCCCATTTCAAGTACGGCAATCTCATGTTCTTCTCTTATTCTGAAAATTGTGAGTGGAAGTCCTAATTCATTGTTAAAGTTTCCCTCTGTTTTTAATACATTATATTTTTCAGATAAAACTGAATATATCATCTCTTTAGTGCTCGTTTTACCAACGCTTCCGGTTATTCCGACAACTTTAATATCTAAGCCCTCGCGGTAGAATTTCGCAATATATTTTATGGCAACTAATGAACTTTCAACTAATATATATGGTTTATCGGTATCTAATTCCTGTTCAGATATTACACATAATGCACCTGCTTCATAAGCCGAATTAATGAAACTGTGTCCATCAACTCTTGCACCTTTTATCGCTACAAATAATGAATCTTTCGTAACCTTTCTATTATCTGTAACTATATCACTTACTTCTCTTTTAGATAATTCTTCCGAATTACAGAACAATCTTCCATTACATGCCTTAGCAATATTTTCCAATGTAAGGTTTCTCATACTATCTCCATTCCGCAGACGTTTACGTCGGAGGAATCGCGAGCAAAATTTCAGATTTTGCTCTGCGATAAAAACTGCTTTGTGACGCCTGCGGCACAAAGAGTTGTGCGAGAAATTGGCGCATCAGCGCAATTTTTCACACTGTATCCATTTCCCGAGTGTTCTATCTATCACTCTCTTTAATCAATTTCTCACATAAATCAGGGAAGCTGATTCCAATAGCTGCTGCCTCCTGTGGAAGAAGACTTGTTGGTGTCATTCCCGGTAAAGTATTTGCCTCTAAGCAATATATATTATCATTCTCATCACTTAAGAAATCTATTCTGCTATATGCATCTAAATTAAGAACCCTGCTTGCGTGTACTGCTTCAGCCTGCATTTTCTCAGTTAATTCTTCACTAATTTGCGCAGGGCATACATCCTTAGTCATTCCGGGCTGATATTTATTCTTATAATCATAGAAGCCCTCTAAAGGAATAATCTCAATAATAGGAAGTGCTTTGCCACCTATTACACCGATTGAGAATTCCCTGCCCTTAATATATTCTTCTACAACGACATTATCTTCAAATGAAAATGCTTCATCTAATGCTTTTAAGAATTCTTCTTCGCTATTTGATATCGATACGCCGATACTTGAGCCTCCACAGCAAGGCTTAACAACACATGGGAATGTAATTTTGGCTTCCTTTAATTTCTCCACGTAATTATTATTATCTTTTTTAGATAAAAGAATTCCCTTAGGTGTAGGAACATTATTGTATACAAATAACTGTTTTGTCATTCCTTTATCCATTGCAAGCGCACTTCCTAAATATCCTGTGCCTGTATATTTAACGCCACATAAATCAAGTGTTGCCTGAACTTTTCCATCTTCTCCATTTGCACCATGAAGAGCCATAAATACAACATCTGCACTCATACATATATCAAGTACATTATCCCCGAAAAATCTCTTTCTCTTACTCTTCATTTCCGTAACTTCATCATTAAGTGAAGAAATGTGTTCTATTTCTCTATCTAAATCATAATCTCCTGAGAAGAAATTATCTTTATTAACTTTATCATTTTTATATGTTCCAAAGAAAACATCTAATACTCTTGCATTATGTCCCTTTCCTCTGAGTGCATCACACACCATCTTACCGGTAACAATGGATACTTCTCTTTCTGTACTTGTTCCTGCACATAAAACAACTATATTCATACAAATACCTTGTACAATCATATATCTTTAGCTAAATCTGACTGTACATTTATCCTTTCTATATATCATATTCATCAATTAATATATTACTATATCATCATTAATTTTTTTGTCAATAAATTCGTACCCGTCATTAATAAATTCTTCCACAGCCTTTTCGGCATTTTTTAAAATTTTAGCATCTGTATAAATATCGGCAATTCCAAAACCGATATCTCCACTTTGGCGTATTCCAAAGAAATCGCCCGGTCCTCTTAATTTAAGGTCCTCAGAAGCAATGTAGAAGCCGTCATTTGATTTATTTAAAATATTTAACTTATCAAGTTTCTCTTTACTTTGTGAAGCGCTGACAAATATACAATAAGACTGATACTTTCCTCGTCCCACACGCCCTCTTAACTGATGTAGGGCAGACAGGCCAAACCTTTCTGCATTCTCGACCATCATTATCGTTGCATTCGGCACATTAATTCCTACCTCTATTACGGTTGTCGATACTAAAACATTTATCTCATTTTTCTCGAATTTACTGATAATTTCATTTTTCAAATCTGACTTCATTTTACCATGCAGATACGAGACCTTAATATCATCAGGTAATATCTTAGATAAATTATTTGCATAATCTATTACATTTTCTGCCTCTAGGGTATCACTTTCCTCTACCATCGGACAGATTATATATGCCTGTCTGCCTGAATGTACCTCTTTCTCAATAAATCTGTATGCATTCGGGCGATATTCCTTAGTTACAACACAGTTTTTTATCGCAAGTCTGTTAGCAGGAAGTTCATCGATAACGGAAATATCCATATCTCCATACAGAATAATTGCAAGTGTTCTTGGTATAGGTGTCGCACTCATTACCATTACATGTGGTTTTAAGCCTTTTTCCATAAGTAAAGAGCGTTGTACCACGCCGAATCTATGCTGTTCGTCTATAACCACCAGTGAAAGATTATTATAGACTACCTTTTCCTGAAATGCGGCATGTGTACCTATAATTAGTTTAGCCTCACCTGATTCAATCATATCATAGGCAATACGCTTCTGCTTAGCAGTAAGTGAACCCGTAAGCAATACGACCTTGTAATCCAAATCGTTTTCTTCTAATAAATTAATCATATTTTCATAATGCTGACTTGCAAGCACCTCTGTCGGTGCCATAATTACCGACTGTAAACCTGCCGCTGCGAAATCAAGCATTGTTAAAAATGCTACAATCGTCTTACCTGAACCTACATCCCCCTGTATAAGTCTCTGCATTACATAAGCCCCTGAAATGTCATTTCGTATTTCATTAATTACATTCTTCTGTGCTGATGTAAGGCTATATGGCAGTTTTTCAATGATACTGTCTGACATCTGAAAATTATTAATTATATACTGGTTTACTACCTGAATCTCTTTTGCCTTTAACATCTTCATCTTATATATAAATGCAAAAAATTCATCAAACACAAGACGTTTTCTGGCGCTTACCATACATTCAAAATCTTTAGGAAAATGTATATTTCTGATTGCATAATCCATATCACACAAACCATATTTCTCCCTGTAATCATCAGGTAAATAATCCGTTATAGTTTCAACCTCTAAAAGATTATTTATAATCTTTGAAATCTGGTTATTTGTAATACCTTTAGTAAGTCCATAAAGCGGCTGCATTGAATTAAGCTTCTCTTCGTATTTTGCCATGGTAAATATCTCTGGCTGCTCCATTACAGGAATACCATTTACCCTGTTAATTCTGCCCCTGAATATAAATCTCATCGAATATTTTATCGTAGACCTCAGAAAAGGCATATTAAACCATGTTATTTTAATCATTTTATTATTGGCATCTTTAATATTTGTCGTAACCACAGTAAGATTCTTCATATGTTTTATCTCTATATTCTTAGTAACCACACCATCTATGGCAACGATTAATTTGTTATCTATATTCTCAATCAATATTGGTTTCTCATATATATCATAATTTCTAGGATAGTACCTTAACAGCTCATTCGAATCATTAATTCCTAATTTATTTAAAAGTGCAACTGTTTTCTCGCCTACACCCTTTATTTTTATTAATTCCATTAAGAATCCTCCTTGCATTCTTGTCTTTGCAATTATATAATAGTGACACACATTGATTTCACATCACTTGTTATCTTTGTGCCATTATATCACGTATTTAATTCGTGCGAAAGGTAAGATATAACATTGAATAATGGAAAAAAATTATTACTGACAATATTTTTATTATTTATAACCGTAATATTTCAGATTGTAATAATTATCAGATTGAATATTTTAGATAACCGTCTGGATAGATATGAGAAGAATTCTAATACCGTCAATGGTGATACAATAAATAATTTTTCTAATCCCGATGATAATAATTCTGAAAATATTAATTCTAACAGTAATTCTGATTTAGATAATTCTACTAATTCAGACAATAAGACCGGTACTAATGCCAATGGCTCTGATAGTAATTATTTAGCAGATGATAATTATTCTAATCTTGATAATGTTTTGTCTGACGATAATCTTTCTAAACATCTAAATAATTCATTATTTGTCGGAGATTCAAGAACTGATGGTATCAGAAAGTTCACAGGAGCTTCTAAATTCGCTTCATTTTGCTGTGATGTAGGCATAAGCATTAATAAGATTACAGAAGAGACATTCTTCATTAATGGCGAGAATCTGACTCTATATGATGCAATAAGCAAATATAAATACGATAATATATACATATGTATCGGCTATAATGAATTGGGTTGGAAATATGAAGATACATTTATAGAAAAATACAAAGTATTAATTGATAAGATTAAGGAAATCAGCCCTGAATCACATATTAACATAATGGCGATTTTACATATTTCTTCTGATGCAAAAGTTGATAATGAATCAGAAAATAATGAACGAATCGACTTATTTAACAGTAAGATTCAGAATATGTGTTCAGAGGCGGATATCACGTACATAGATTTAAACAGTTATTTCATTGATGAAAATGGTTTTCTTAAATCTGAAGCCACAACTGATGGAATACATTTTAACAGCGACTATTATAAGAAATATTTATACAGACTCCTTACTTTGTAAATAAATTTTGCTCTATAGTTCTATTTTCATCAACACGTTTTGTCCTATAGCTCTTCTTTTTACTATAGCTCTAGCCTATATAGTTCTAACTTATATAGTTCTCTTAACTCTAAATTAAAAAGGTCATATATTTTATTTTCTCTATTTTTAGGAAATTAAAACATATGACCTTTATTCTATATTATTTATTTTAAGTTCAAGTTATCTATTATATCTTATTCTACTGAAATAATATAATAATATATTGGCTGTCCGCCACAGTTCAAATCAACTTCAACGTCCGGATACAGACTTTCGATTTTCTCGCTAAGTTCATTAGCTGCTTCTTCATCTACATCTGCACCATAGTAAATGCTTATTATCTCTGAATCATCATCTACTAAATTAGATACCATATCAACTGTAGTCTTAAATAAATCTGTACCTACAGAAATAATACCACTGTCTCCGATACCCATTATATCGTTTTCTTTGATTTCTTTATCATCAATTACAGTATCTCTTACAGCATAAGTTACTGAACCGGTCTTAACCTTAGACATTTCTTCAGTCATTCTTTCAGCATTTGTCTTAGAATCAGTATCCTGAACATAGTTAATAATAGCTGTAATACCCTGTGGAACTGTCTTAGATGGAATAACTATAATCTCTTTATCCTCTGTTAAATTTCTTGCCTGCTCTGCAGCAAGTATAATATTCTTATTATTAGGTAATACAAATATTGTATCTGCATTTACCTTATCAATTGCATTAAGAACATCTTCTGTACTTGGGTTCATTGTCTGGCCACCCTCGATAATCTCATCAACGCCAAGTCCTGAAAGAATCTCATTCATTCCCTCACCAATTGAAACTGCTATAAAGCCAACCGGTTTTCTTGGTTCGTCTGCTTTCTTAGCTTCTTCAGCTTTCTGTTCTGCTGCTAACTTCTCAGCATCTTTGATTAATTTCTCCTGATGTTCTTCACGCATATTATCAATCTTCATCTTAGTTAATGAACCGAATGTTAAAGCTTTCTGAATTGCAAGACCAGGATCATTAGTATGTACATGAACCTTTACAATGTCATCATCAGAAACTACAACGATAGAATCACCAATTGACTCTAAATATGCTTTGAACTCATGTTCTTTCTCCATATTATACTCTTTCTCAAGCATAATAATGAATTCTGTACAATATCCGTACTTAATATCATAAGTTTCAGGAACTTCATCTGTTGCTGCTTTTGCAGGTGTACCCTCTATAGTAGATAAGTCAATCTCCTTACCCATAAATGCATCATATGCACCTTTTATAACCTGCATAAGTCCCTGTCCGCCTGAATCAACAACACCTGCCTGTTTTAATACAGGAAGCATCTCTGGTGTCTGGCTAAGTACATAATCACCATGTTTGATTATCTCATCAATCATATATTCAAGGTCATCTGTTTCAAGAACAACTTCTTTTGCTCTGTCAGCCATACCCTTTGCAACTGTAAGGATTGTTCCCTCCTTAGGCTTCATAACTGCTTTATATGCTGTCTCAACTGCACGTTCACACGCATTTGCTAAAACTACTGCATCAATAGTTTCAAAAGCTTTAATCTCTTTTGTAAAACCTCTGAAAAGCTGTGAAAGAATAACACCTGAGTTACCACGCGCACCTCTTAAGGAACCTGAAGAAATAGCCTTAGCTAATGTCTCCATTGTTGGATTATCTATTCCGCTAACTTCTTTTGCAGCAGACATTATCGTTAATGTCATATTTGTTCCTGTATCACCATCCGGAACAGGGAATACATTTAACTCATTAATCCATTCTTTCTTTGCTTCAAGATTCTTAGCTCCTGCTAAAAACATTGTCTGCAAAGTCTTTCCGTCTATACTTGTTACCACAATTAAAATCCTCCTTAAGATTAGTCTATTACACGTACGCCTTCAACAAAGATATTAATCTTCTTAACAGAAAGGCCGGTAATTTCTTCTACCTGATATTTTACATTTGACACAAGATTATCAGCAACTGCTGAAATACTGACTCCATATGCAACTATTACATGAAAATCAATAGTAAGATTATTATCTTCATCTACTTCTACATTAATACCTTTAGCAAGATTTTCACGTTTAACTAATTTAACAATACCATCAGCTACACTGACAGTTGCCATTCCAACGATACCAAAACACTCTATTGCAATTGTACCTGCACATTTAGCAATAACTGCGTTATCAATATAAACATCTCCAAGATTGGAATTTAATTTACCTTTCATACTTCCTCCGTTCCTCATACATAAAATGTATGAAAATGAATTTAATAACAATCAAGTATAAATTAAGAAATTACAAATATGCGTAAAAGCCTAATTTAATGTTATGGTGATATTATATCATCTTTTTTCAAAAAATAAAGTACAAAATTCAAAAAATGCTTGCATATTTATTGCTAATCTGTTAAAATATCATTCGTGTTAGGTCTAAAAAGACCAAATGTACGCTTAAGGAGGTGCTTAGGAATGGCAAAATGTGAAATTTGTAATAAAGGTGCTCACTTCGGAAACGCAGTTAGTCACTCAAATAGAAAAACAAGTAAAATGTGGAAATCAAATGTTAAATCTGTAAAGGTTAACCTTAACGGAGCAGCTAAAAAGATGTACGTTTGTACTTCTTGCTTAAAATCAGGCTTTGTTGAAAGAGCTTAATTAATTTGATTATTAAAACGGATACCTCGGTATCCGTTTTTTTTTATAAACTTAAGGTGTCAACCTCCCTTATCTATGTCTTAATCTTTACCTTTATCTTAATCCTGTAATTCTAATCTTTATAGTTCTTAAATCACTTCTTTTGCATAACCAAAAAACAGAGACATATATTTTAAATCAAATATACATCTCTGTTTTCTTTACTACTTTTATATTATCAAGCAACTTGAACAACAACTTATTTTAAAATATCAGAAAAATCAAATGTTGCAAAGTAATCCTTTGGTGTTTCAGCACGTCTTATCATCTGAACACTTCCGTCTTCTTTAAGTAATAATTCTGCTGATTTTAATTTACCATTGTAATTATATCCCATCGCAAAACCATGAGCACCTGTATCATGAATAACAAGGAAATCACCCATATCAATCTTTGGTAACATTCTGTCGATGGCGAATTTATCATTATTTTCGCAAAGTGAACCTGTGATATCATATTTGTGGTCGCAAGGCTCATTCTCTTTACCCATTACAGTAATATGATGATATGCTCCATACATTGCAGGTCTCATAAGGTTAACTGCACAAGCATCTACACCAATATATTCTTTATGTGTATGTTTCTCATGAATTGCTTTTGTAACAAGACAGCCATAAGGTCCTAACATATATCTTCCTAATTCTGTATAAATAGCTACGTCTATACCTGCAGGAACTAAAATCTCATCATATGCTTTCTTTACGCCCTCAGATATTTTATAGATGTCATTTGGCTCCTGGTCCGGTGTATAAGGTATACCAACACCACCTGATAAGTTAACGAATGAAATCTGTACGCCTGTTTTCTCTTTGATTTCTACTACTGTCTCAAATAAGATTTTCGCAAGCGTTGGATAATATTCATTTGTTACAGTGTTACTTGCGAGGAATGAATGAATACCGAATCTCTTAGCACCCATTTCTTTTAATCTCTTATATCCCTCTATTATCTGTGGTTTTGTGAAACCGTATTTTGCATCGCCCGGATTGTCCATAATCGATGTACTTATCTTAAATACACCGCCCGGATTAAATCTACAGCAGATTGTTTCAGGTATACCACATATATCATTTAAGAAATCAATATGTGTTATATCATCAAGGTTAATCTGTGCGTCTAATTTTCTTGCAAGTGCAAATTCTTCAGCAGGTGTATCATTTGATGAAAACATTATATCATCGCCTCTGAAGCCTAATTTCTCAGACATCATAAGTTCTGTAAGTGATGAGCAGTCAACACCGCAACCACATTCCTGTAATATTTTGATAATATATGGATTAGGAGTTGCCTTAACTGCGAAATACTCTCTAAATCCTTTATTCCATGAAAAAGCATCTTTCAAACGAAGTGCATTTTCTCTGATACCCTTTTCGTCATATAAATGATAAGGTGTCTTGTAGGTCTTATCGATTTCTTTAAGCTGTTCAAGTGTTACAAAAGGTTTCTTTTCCATAATTTTCTCTCCATTCTGCTATTATTTTGTCTGCTATTTTATATGTTCATGTGTAAACAGATGGTCCTGACAATATTCATGATTACCTGCGCATTTTGAACAATATCTGAATGATAATTCAGGATAATCAGTACTTGTTCTTCCACAAATGTCGCATTTATGAACAGATGCCTGCGACCTTGAATGTACGACCTGTTTACGATATGAATTTCTTCTATGAATCTCTTTAGGTGATACACGTTTATAATTTCTTGTCATAAAGAAGAATACCACGAAGTTCAAAAGAGATACGAGTGCCGCTACTGCAATCTGTGGTAACGGTACTATTCCAAGGTTAAGCAATACTTTCCATAAACTAAGCTGTGTTGCCGTTGGTAAATATTTAATGAAGAAGCCAAAGAATATGGTTGCTCCAAAATATACACCATCTATTATTGCTAACCATTTTATCTTTATCGGAAGTATGAAGAATAATAAAAGCTCCATATCCGGATAAACACATGCAAATGCAAAGAACAACGACATATTAAGATAATAAGTTGTAAGCGGCCATGAAATGCCCCAGATAAAATAAATTATAAATGCTGCAATTATATGGAATATTACTCCCATAAAGAAATACACATTAAACTTAAATGCGCCCCATACTCTCTCTAAATTAGTACCAAGTACATAGTACAGGTAGAGGGAGAAAATCATAAAGAAATATGATGTATTCTGTGGCGGCATAATTATAAATGTCACAAGTCTCCAGACTTCTCCATGCAGAACAGCTTCAATATCCAAAGCTAAGATGTCTGTATAGAAAGCCGGATTGATTATCTCTATTACCCAGCCGATAATGTACAGAACAATAATATATTTCATTAGATTTCTGATAGCATATTTTCCATATTTTCGTTCTAATTTATCAAAAAATTTCAAGTCATAATCTCCTTTTCAAACTATAATCAACTATTATAGTTATATAATAATTATTTGTCAAATATTTTGAGTTACCGATATATACTGTATATATGGACTTTTTTCCATAATTTTTATACTTTGTATCTGATTTATTTATAATGTTTTTAGTTGAAATTTGTAGAAATATAGTTTATAATTTTTCAGGTTAGTTAATGCATATTATTAATAGGAAGTAATTTTTATTTTTTCCTTATGGATAAATTTTATCTTTAATACATTTATCCGCAAATATACATAACCAGACCGTTTAAATAATAATTTCAAAATTATTATGTGATTATAATCGAAATGAAAATAAATGAGGTGCTTTATGAGCGAATTATATTCTTTAGGTATCGACATTGGCTCTACTACTGTCAAAATTGCCGTACTTAATTCTAAAAATGAAATTATCTTCTCTGATTATGAGAGACATTTTGCAAACATTCAGGATACACTTGCTAAATTACTTTCAAAATGTAAAGAAATTACAGGTGAGATAGAAGTTCATCCAATGATTACAGGTTCAGGCGGACTTACACTTTCAAAACATCTTAATATTCCATTTGTACAGGAGGTTGTAGCTGTTTCTACAGCCTTAAATGACTATGCTCCACAGACAGATGTAGCTATCGAGCTTGGTGGCGAAGATGCTAAAATCATCTATTTTACAGGTGGCGTTGAGCAGAGAATGAATGGTATATGTGCCGGTGGAACAGGTTCTTTCATCGACCAGATGGCATCATTATTACAGACAGATGCTACAGGATTAAATGAATATGCTAAAGATTATAAAGCAATTTATCCTATTGCTGCACGTTGTGGTGTATTTGCCAAGACCGATATCCAGCCTCTTATAAATGAGGGTGCTACAAAGGAAGATTTATCAGCATCAATATTCCAGGCTGTTGTCAACCAGACAATCAGTGGTCTTGCATGCGGTAAACCAATCAGAGGAAATGTTGCATTTCTTGGTGGACCACTCCACTTCTTATCAGAGCTTCGTGCTGCATTTATAAGAACATTGAATCTTACAGATGAACACATTATTGCACCTGAACATTCACACCTTTTTGCTGCAACAGGTGCTGCATTAAATTACAAAGAGGAAATGTCCGTTTCTCTTACCGAAATGATTGAGAAATTATCTAACGGTATTAAGATGGAATTCGAAATCAAACGTATGGATCCTCTTTTTGCTTCCCAGGAAGAATATGACGAATTCGTTAAACGTCATAATGAACATAA
The DNA here is from genome assembly GCA_900314555.1 of uncultured Eubacteriales bacterium. GTDB lineage: Bacteria > Bacillota > Clostridia > Lachnospirales > Lachnospiraceae > Bovifimicola. The sequence continues at coordinate 12,350 of OMVQ01000035.1, forward strand.
AGTTGCATCTATGGACCTTAAAGACTATGAGGGCGACTGCTTCTTAGGTGTCGATGCAGGTTCAACTACAACTAAGGTTGCCTTAGTCGGCGAGGACGGAACTTTATTGTATTCATTTTACAGTAATAACAACGGAAGTCCGCTTGCGACAACTATTAAGGCTATTAAAGAAATCTATAGTATTATTCCTGACAGTGCTAAAATCGTATATTCCTGTTCAACAGGCTATGGTGAAGCATTGATTAAAGCTGCACTTATGCTTGATGAGGGCGAAGTTGAAACTGTTTCACACTTCTATGCCGCATCATTCTTCGAGCCAGATGTTGACTGTATATTAGATATCGGTGGACAGGATATGAAATGTATCAAAATCAAGAACAAGACCGTTGATAGCGTTCAGCTTAATGAAGCATGTTCATCAGGTTGTGGTTCATTCATCGAAACATTTGCAAAATCACTTAATTACAGTGTAATTGACTTTGCAAAAGAGGCATTATTTGCAAAGAACCCGGTTGACTTAGGTACAAGATGTACAGTATTTATGAATTCAAATGTTAAGCAGGCACAGAAAGAGGGGTCTGAAGTTTCAGATATCTCTGCCGGTCTTGCATATTCAGTTATAAAGAATGCGCTTTACAAAGTTATTAAAATTACAGATCCTAAGGACTTAGGAAGTAAAGTCGTAGTTCAGGGTGGTACATTCTATAATGATGCAGTTCTTAGAAGTTTCGAAAAGATTTCAGGATGTAATGCTGTAAGACCTGATATTGCAGGTATTATGGGTGCTTTCGGTGCTGCTTTAGTTGCCCGCGAAAGATATGATGAATCTAAAGAAACTACAATGTTATCAATCGATAAGATTAATTCATTAGAATACTCTACTTCTATGGCTCGTTGTAAAGGCTGCACTAACAGTTGTCTCCTTACAATTAATAAATTTACAGGTGGACGACAGTTTATAACAGGTAACAGATGTGAACGTGGTATAGGTAAACAGAAAAATAAAGAAAATATTCCTAACCTCTTCGAATATAAACTTAATAAGATATTTAATTATGAGTCACTTACATCAGATGAAGCTACAAGAGGAACTGTAGGTATACCAAGAGTCTTAAATATGTATGAAAACTATCCTTTCTGGGCTGTTTTCTTTAAGAAATTAGGATATCAGGTCGTATTATCACCTAGCTCAAACAGAAAGATTTATGAATTAGGTATCGAATCAATTCCAAGTGAATCTGAATGTTATCCTGCCAAATTAGCACATGGACACGTAATATGGCTTATAAAACATGGTGTTGATTTCATCTTCTATCCTTGTATACCATACGAGAGAAATGAAACACCTGATGCTAATAACCACTATAACTGCCCTATCGTAACTTCTTATGCCGAAAATATTAAAAATAACGTTGAAGAAATCGTTAATAAAGAAGTTAAATTTATGAATCCATTTATGGCAATGACTAATAAGGATGTATTATCAAAGCAATTAGTTAAAGTTTTTAAAAACGAGCTGAATATACCTGCTAACGAGGTAACTGAAGCTGTTAACGCAGGCTGGGCTGAATTAGAAAATGTTCGTACTGACATTGAACGTAAGGGCGAAGAAGTTCTTAAATATATGAAAGACAATAATAAGCGAGGCATTGTATTAGCAGGCAGACCTTACCATATTGACCCTGAAATTAACCATGGTATTCCTGAATTAATTAATTCATACGGAATTGCCGTACTTACAGAAGATTCTGTATCACATCTTGCCGAGGTTGAACGTCCACTTATCGTTATGGACCAGTGGATGTACCATTCAAGATTATACAGAGCCGCTAACTTCGTTAAGACTCAGGATAACCTTGATTTAATCCAGCTTAACTCATTTGGTTGTGGTCTTGATGCAGTAACAACTGACCAGGTAAATGACATTTTAACAAAATCAGGTAAAATCTATACTGTATTAAAAATCGATGAAGTAAATAACTTAGGTGCAGCAAGAATCAGAATACGTTCACTTCTCTCTGCTATCCGCGTAAGAGAGAAATTAAATGAGAAGAGAACAATCGTTCCTGCTAATATAAATCGTGTGGAATTCACAAAGGAAATGAAAGAGAATTATACAATTCTTTGTCCACAGATGTCTCCTATTCATTTTGAATTAGTTGAAACTGCATTTAAAACCTGTGGTTATAATATCGTAGTTCTTCAGAATGATAACAGAAAAGCCGTTGATACCGGACTTAAATTTGTTAACAATGATGCATGCTATCCATCATTAATCGTAGTCGGACAGATTATGGATGCACTTCTTTCAGGCAAATATGACCTTAATAAGACAGCGGTTGTAATGTCACAGACTGGTGGTGGTTGTCGTGCCAGCAACTATGTAGGCTTTATCAGAAGAGCTCTTGAGAAAGCCGGAATGGCACAAATTCCTGTTGTGTCAATCAGTGCTCAGGGCTTAGAGCATAACGAAGGCTTTAAGATAACTCCTAAATTATTATTCAAAGCACTTCAGGCTGTTGTATATGGCGATATATTTATGAGAGTCTTATACAGAATGAGGCCATATGAAGTTGAACCTGGTTCTGCTAATGAATTACATAGAAAATGGAGAGATAAATGTAATGCAGACCTTGCAAAACCTGGAATTAATAATTCTACATTTAAGAAGAATATAAAAGGAATCATAAAAGACTTCGATAATCTTCCAATACATGAAGATATGGTTAAACCTAGAGTCGGTGTTGTAGGTGAAATCTTAGTTAAATTCCTCCCTATGGCTAATAATCATATAGTTGACCTGTTAGAAAAAGAAGGCGCTGAAGCTGTTATGCCTGACTTGTTAGACTTCTTATTATACAGCTTCTACAACTGCAATTTCAAAGTTGAGAATCTCGGTATGAAAAAGTCAACTGCAAGACTTACTAATCTTGGAATCAGTGCATTAGAACATGTTCGTAAGCCTGCTGTTGAAGAATTCAAGAAGAGTAAACATTTTACTCCACCATCACATATAGAAGATACAGCAAATATGGCTAAGGATATTGCATCACTCGGTAACCAGACCGGTGAGGGCTGGTTCCTTACAGGCGAAATGCTTGAATTAATACATAGTGGTGTTCCAAACATCGTATGTGCCCAGCCATTTGCCTGCCTCCCTAACCATATAGTTGGTAAAGGTGTAATTAAAGAGCTTAGAAGACAGCATCCTGAATCAAATATTGTAGCTGTTGACTATGATCCAGGTGCGAGTGAAGTTAACCAGTTAAACAGAATTAAACTTATGCTTGCAACCGCACAAAAGAATCTTAAATCTAAGAAATAGAATTTAAACAGAGCTATAAACTTACATTATATGTATCGAATATGTACCGACCTCAAATCGTTAGATTTTAGTCTAACTTTTAGAGCTGGTACAAAGAAATGTAAGTTTATAGCTCTTTAATATTATAGCCTTTTCATATTATCAATATTACAATTACAAACAATTTTTAGATATTTTCAATCTGCCAGTCAATTGGCGTTTCACCATGACTAACTAGGAATTCATTTGCCTTACTAAAATGTCTGCAACCAAAGAAACCTCTATATGCTGATAGTGGACTTGGATGTGGTGCTTTAAGTATAAGATGATTACTGTTCGTCAACATCACTTCTTTTGCCTGTGCAGGCTTTCCCCATAACATAAATACGAGTGGTCTGTCAGATTTATTAAGTGCCTCAATTGCTGCATTTGTGAATTCTTCCCAACCTATTCTGCTATGCGACATAGCTCTGTGGGCTCTTACCGTAAGAATTGTATTTAGCAATAATACACCCTGTTCTGCCCATTTAACAAGATATCCGTTATTAGGAATATATGTTCCTACATCATCATGAAGTTCCTTATATATATTCACTAATGATGGTGGTATATCTATACCCGGTTTTACCGAGAAACTTAAGCCATGTGCCTGTCCCGGTTCATGATATGGGTCCTGTCCAAGTATGACTACCTTTACTTTATTATATGGCGTTAAATGAAATGCATTAAATATATCATCTGAATTAGGATATACCGCACATTTCGAGTATTCATCTTTAACGCTTTCAAAAAGATTTTTATAATAAGCCTTACTGAATTCCGGCTTTAACTGTTCTAACCAATCATTACTTATTGCTGACATATCTAACAGGAACTCCTTTATCATATAAATAGTTTTTCAAATCCATTATCTCAAGTTCTTTATAATGGAATAATGAAGCTGCTAATGCTGCATCTGCTTTTCCATCAGTAAGTGCTTCATAAAAATGCTCTTTTGTTCCCGCACCACCTGATGCTATGACAGGTATCGAAACATTTTCTGCTATACTTCTGGTAAGTTCTATATCATATCCATTTTTAGTTCCGTCACAATCCATACTTGTAAGTAAGATTTCTCCGGCACCTAATTTATTAACTTTCATAGCCCATTCAACAGCATCAATACCAGTATCAATTCTGCCGCCATTTTTATAAATATTCCAGCCACTTCCATCGGCTCTGCGTTTCGCATCAATCGCAACTACTACGCACTGACTTCCAAATTTATCAGCAGCATCACTTATAAGCTGTGGTGTATTTATAGCTGCCGAATTAATGGCTATCTTATCAGCACCCTCACGTAATAATTCCTTGAAATTATCGACACTTCTGATACCTCCACCTACGGTAAAAGGAATAAATACCTTTTCTGCTACTTTTCTTACCATATCAACTACTGTTTCTCTATTATCAGAAGATGCTGTTATATCAAGAAATACGACTTCATCTGCACCTGCTTTATCATATGCAGCAGCTACCTCAACAGGATCTCCGGCATCTCTTAGATTAACGAAATTAATTCCCTTAACAACTCTGTTATTATTAACATCTAAACATGGAATAATTCTCTTTGTATGCATATCTTCCTCCTAAATCTCTGCAAAATTCTTAAGTATCTTCAAACCAACTTCGCCGCTTTTTTCAGGGTGGAACTGGCACGCAAATATATTGTCTTTTTCAACTGAAACATCTAAGATTGTACTATATTCAGTTACAGCTTTCACAATACTTGTATCAGCCGCTTTAAGATAATATGAATGTACAAAATAAACATATTCATCATCATCAATATTCTTGAATAATCTTCCATCATTCATAAGATGTAATGAATTCCAACCTATATGAGGAATCTTCAAATTAGGTGCATCCGGTATTCTAAGAATGTCACCTTTAAGTATTCCAAGTCCTGAAACTCCCTTAGATTCATCACTTCTCTCAAATAACAACTGAAGTCCTAAACATATTCCAAGAAAAGGTGTCTTTTTATCTATTACATCATTTATAGTATTAACTAAATCATATTTCTTTAATTTACTCATTGCATCACCGAAGCTTCCAACTCCCGGTAAAATAACCTTGTCCGCCGCTAAAATCTCATCTCTGTCTCTTGAGATTACTGCATCTTCTCCGATGAATTTAAGTGCTTTTTCAACGCTCTTCAGGTTACCTGCGTCATAATCGATAATTGCTATCATTCTATCAAATCCTTTCAAATCAAGCATTTCTCCAATGCCTGAGTGTATTTTCATCAGTGCTTAATGTTATTTCAGCCTCCTTAAATCATAGTGCCACTAATTCATACCACATTGAATTGTATCACATTATAAACACATTGTCTATTTCTTAAATCTGCTCTAAATTATCTATAATGTATCATTACGATAATATAATAGATTTGTCTATTTTTATTGAACATCTGTTCTCTTTATGTTATACTGATATTGTGTAATAGAAAAGAATTTAGGATGTGGTTTTCTGAATTATGCCCTCTAGTATTACGAAAGAGGGATGATGCCAATGAACACATTAGAAGTGCTTACACTTTTATTAGTTGTTTTTTCGGCTCTATCTTACATAGATAATCATAACGACAATCAGTACCACCAGCTTAGCTGGTGGTTTGCTCTGCGGCTATAAGCCTGTGATACCTGCCAGCTCTAAAGAGCTATGAAGAGTCCG
>OMVQ01000017.1 GCA_900314555.1 uncultured Eubacteriales bacterium
GGACTCTTCATAGCTCTTTAGAGCTGGCAGGTATCACAGGCTTATAGCCGCAGAGCAAACCACCAGCTAAGCTGGTGGTACTGATTTATGCTAAATAGTAGTGTATAGGTAATATTGTTATCAGAAAAGAAGTTTTAGAGCTATAGGAATAATGTTTGATGGCTGGAATTAATTATCCACACGTTTTGTCCTATAATTAAAATTCTACGACATAATTTAACAAAATTATTGAAAAGCATTTAGTTTTATGATATAGTTATACAAAATTATTGGATATTTAAAATGTAGGATATTTGGTAATATTTAGTAATGGATGTAAATCAATAGAAATTAAATTTCAAAAAAGATGTAGCTGTTACGGTTATATATTATTTGTTGTACCGTAATATGGTAAAGATGCTGGAAAATATGGAGGTATATGTATGCAGAGTATGAGAAATTTTTATTTGATTTTAAAAAAGTTAATGATGATATCATTAGTTTGTGTATTTTTTACAGTAGTATCATTTGATACATATGTATATGGAGATTACGAGAAAAATGAGGAATACACATATGTTAACAGTATAAAAGAATTAGTAAGGGAATTTTATCCGGATATTAATCCTGAAATAGACAATATTACTTATATATATTCAGATTATGAAATATGTGAAATTGCATTTGATATTATAAGTAATGAAATTGGCTATGGCTATGTGATTATAGATTATAAATCGAAGAATATAAGCCAGTTTGTGATAAAAGAGGATACAGATGGCTTTTGTGTACAAAATTTTGGCAGATTGCCAGAGGAAGATGAAAAAATAGTCAAGTCAGGGACGTTAGACTATGAAATTGCAAGTGATAATTTAACTATAAAATATGTGGCAAGTAAAAGTAACAATATAAATGATGATTTATTTGATATATTTATAGATGATTTTCCTGATCCTATGTATGTTAATTTTAAAATGAGTTGTAAAACAATTGGAAGGTATTGTAGGATTACTGAGGGAGAATTAGAAGAATTAGGTTTAAGATATTGTTGTGGGGCGGTTGCAATATTAAATATATGTGGTGCATATGGACTTTTTGATAAAACAGATGATACTCAGCTTCAGAAAGCATATAAAAAGATATGGGGATATTGTAATATAAAATATCAAGATGGAGAATATACAATGCCACAAGGACAGATGGGTAAGGCATTGGCGAAATATTATAAATCTGTAACTGGCAAACAAATCAAATATACAGAAAAAAATAATCCTAAGATTGACTTTTTTACTGAGGCAGTAGATAAGAAATATTCAACAATATTAGGAGTATATTCAAGAGAAGATGACGGATTGTATGGACATGCTGTTAGTGTAGAGGGATATTTTGTATTTGAACCATTAAATGAGCAGGCATATGGGGAACGTCAGATTTTTCTTCAGGTTGCTTCAGGTTGGGAAAAAGAAGCCAGATATATATGGTATGATAAAGTTAATCTCGACAGTACATATGGTGTTAAATATTTTAAATAGTATCCTGGTAATTTGGAGAAATTATTGCTAAGGAGATTAGTGTGAAAAATAATATTGATACACTTATTTTTCACACTGCTATTTGTTTCTGAGCGAAAACAAATAGCTTTTATGGCAGCTGAGAAATAGCCTATGCGAATTTTTCGGTGTCTCTTTGCGACAAGTCGCTCAGAAATGAGGATTAGTATGAAGATAAACAAGAATAAAAGAAAGACAATATTAATAGTATTAGCAGTAATACTGATAATTGTAATACCTGTAGGTATAAATATACTGTTTCCTAAATATTATAAACTGAAAATAGATTATAGTGAGATAAAATGTATTGAGGTTGAGTCGTGTAATAAACGTCAGCATTTTGTTTTTGATAAAAGTGAAGATATAAAAATAATAATGGATTATATATGCAGTCAAAAGTATAGGAAAGAAAATATATATGAAGTAATTGCTTCTCAATACCATACTGGAATAAAATCAAAAATCGGTTATGATATAAACTTATATAGTTCAACGGAATGTGAAGAGTCAGATTTGATTAAGACTATTAAATTGCCACAGATAGGTGGAATAACAATCGATGGAGTAAAATACAGATTACCGGAAGAGGAATATCCTATATATGGTAATCTATATAGAATAATACACAATGAAATCTTAAAAGATAATAATTAAATATTAATTAACTTATAATAAAAAAGCTACTGTTCTGAAAATATAATCAGAACAGTAGCTTTTTGTTAAATCTAAATTATAATTTATTTAACTTCCTCTAATATTATACCGCTGAAAGCAGGAAGTTCTAAGTTAAGTTTCTTAGAAACAGTAGATAACTGTTTGCGGCTTACAGGAGTATTACCACCATAAATATCATAGTCAGAGTTGAGTAAGACTCTGTATTTGCCGTTCTTTTTTAAATCAAGAGTGTAGTTCTGCGCAACACCTGAGAAATTAAGGGCTACGATTATATTTTGTTTTGGACTGCGACGAATATAAGAGTACAGACATTCGCTTTCACTATGACAGTCAACCCATTCGAAGCTATTTTCGTCATAATCTTCTTCCCATAGCGCAGGATTTTCAATATAGATTTTATTGAGCTTCTGCATATATTTATGGAAAGAGTCGTGAATTGGATACTTAAGGATATCCCAGTCCTGTTCACGTTTTTCATCCCATTCTCTTAGCTGGCCGATTTCATTTCCCATAAAGTTGAGTTTCTTGCCAGGATGTGTCATCATATACATATAGAGTAAGCGTCCTTGTGGGAATTTCATTTCATATTCACCGAACATTTTCTGAAGAATCGTACATTTACCATGAACTGTCTCATCGTGTGAAAAAGGAAGTAAGAAGTTAGCATCATAGTAATACATCATACTGAAAGTAAGTTTATGATAACTTCCTCCGCGGAATAATGGATCAAGCTTCATATATTCAAGGGTATCATTCATCCAGCCCATATCCCACTTGTAGTCGAAACCTAAGCCGCCATCTTTAACAGATTTAGTAACATCTTTAAAGTTAGTAGAATCTTCTGCGGCAAGCATACAATTAGGAAATCTGTCTTTAAGTCCACTGTTAAGTGTCTTAACAAAATCTACTGCATTACCATTTACACCACGGTTCTCATCACCCTGCCAATATAAGATTCGGCTGATTGCGTCCATTCGCAGACCGTCAATGTGGTATTTATCAAGCCAGTAAGCAGCAGCACTGTTTAAGAAACTGCGAACTTCTCCACGACTGTGCATAAAGTTACAGCTTCCCCATTCGCTGACACCTACATCATTATGAGGATATTCATAAAGTGCCGTTCCATCATAATTAGCAAGAGCGTAAGCATCTACAGCGAAATGAACAGGAACAAAATCTACGATTACAGCTATATCTGATGCATGGAATAAATCAATCATTTTCTGGAACTGAGTGGCTGTTCCGTATCTGCTTGTTGGAGCGAAGAAGCCGGTATTCTGATATCCCCAGCTTTCATCACATGGGTGTTCGCTTATAGGCATAAGTTCAAGGCAGTTATAACCATTCTCTTTCATATATTTAATGAGTTTAGGTGCTATTTCATCATAGGTAAACCAGCCATGCTCATCATCCGGATTAGTCTGCCAGCTTCCAAGATGAACCTCATAGATATTAAGAGGTGCTTTCTTGAAATCAGTACGTTTCTTTAACCATTTAGCATCAGAGAATTTGTATTCATCTAAATCACGAATTATGCTTGCGTTATCAGGGCGTAATTCCATCCCAAAACCATAAGGATCGCAATGGTCAATTACACCATTTGATGCAGTTATCTGGAATTTATACATATCGCCTGGTTTAGCATTCTCTACAAAGAGTTCAAAGAATTGTCTGTCATCTGTCACACGATTCATATTCTGTGGCTGCCAGTTATTAAAACTTCCGATTACCGCAACATTACTTGCAGCAGGGGCAAACGTACGGAAAGTAACCCCTTTTTTCTCTATATGGGCGCCAAGATAATTATAAGCATCAAAAATCTGACCTGTATAAAAATTATAGAAATTCATTGTTATGCCTCCTAGCATTTGATGTATTTTGCACTATATCCTTTCATATTAAGACCGCCCTCGAAACTAACGGTTTCACCTGTAATAAGGTCTGTTCCTGAAGCAACTCCGGAATCAAAATGAGCAGTATAATCATCGCCTGAAGCATTGATTGCGACTAATACACGTTCGCCATCGCAGGCTCTTTCAAATACACATTGGTGATTAGTAAGAACAACTGATTTGAAATCTCCATAACAGATTGCTTTACTATTCTTGTGTGCATTAGCAAGTTTAGAAATATAGTCTGATAATTCGTTCTCAATTGGTGCATCGAAGCAGGCACGTAATGCAGGATCACCTTCGTTCTTATGTGCTTTAGCACCCCATTCACTTCCATAATATACGCAAGGAATTCCAGGCATACCAAATGCAAGTGCATAAATAAGTGGGAGATGATTTTCATTATTAAGGTTGCTTGCAATTCTTGATACATCATGATTATCTACGAAAGTAAGTAAGTGTTTACCTTTATATAAAGTCCAGTTCTCAGGACCAAACTGACGGAGAAGTGAGTGTACAATTTCAAACATATTCATGGAATTGAAGCTTGAGAATAAGCCCTTATAACACTCATAGTTTGTACAACTGTGAAGCATTTCATCATTGACAAACTGGTTATAATCACCATGAAGAAGTTCGCCAATAAGCCAGAAGTCAGCTTTTAATCCGTTACAGAAATGTCTTAATCTCTTTAAGAAATCTTTATCAAGGCAATAAGCAACATCAAGTCTTATTCCATCAATGTCGAACTCATCAACCCATAATTTGATACTATCGAAAATATGGTTAATAACTTCTTCATTTCTAAGATTCAATTTAACCAAATCGTAGTTGCCTTCCCAGCCCTCATACCATAAACCGTCGTTGTAATTAGAATTTCCACCGAAGTCGATTCTTGCAAACCAGTCTTTATATGGAGATGCTTCTCTGTTCTTTAATACGTCCTGAAATGCAAAGAAACCACGACCTACATGGTTAAATACGCCGTCTAATACAACTTTGATACCAGCTTTGTGAAGATTGTCACATACATTTTTAAAGTCATCATTTGTACCAAGTCGGCAATCAATTTTACGGTAATCTCTTGTGTTATATCCATGAGTGTCAGATTCGAAAACCGGTGAGAAATAAATTGCATTTGCTCCTAATTTACTAATATGAGGTATCCAGTCATTAACCTTTAATATTCTTGAAGTGAGTACACCGTCGTTTTCAAATGGTGCTCCACAAAATCCTAACGGATAAATTTGATAAAATACGCTTTCTTCAGCCCACATGCTTAAGTCCTCCTTAAATAGCTTGTAATCTAAAAATCCTTTTTGTAGTTTCTTGGCAAATTCCTCAAGGGAATCTACTGATAATTCATTTCTGCCATTTTCTTCTATAATACCAAGAAAACCGTTTACAAAGAATGTAATGCTTATTCTTGCATTTAATAAATCTTTTTCGTCAAGTCCAAAGACAGTAGAGCGACTGATTAAAGAGTCAATTATCTGTGTTCTTACCTTATATATTAAAGGTGACAGACTTGGCGAGTTGAAAAATGGCTTATAAAGATTGCCTTGCTCCTTATTCAATTGTAATATCTTAGACCAGATATTAGGTAAATCTTTAATCATATTATTTACGCCATTCTGGCAAATGATGTCTACAATAGGTGAGACAATCTGTAATATAAAATCTTCTGCACATTCATAAATATCTTTATAATGAAGATAGAAAGTGCTTTTGTTAATTCCAGCTTCTTTACATAATTCTATAACAGTGATGTCACGGATATCTTTGATGCTTAATAAGTTACTAAGTGTTATATAAAGAGCATTTTTGGTTTTTTTAATCTTAGCATTTTCCAATTATCTTACCTCTTCCTTGCAAGTATGTATGCATTATAACATTGAAATAGACAAATGTCTATATTAATTTTTAGAAATATTCACCGGTAGTAGTTTGGACTTGCTAAATTGCCTGTATAATGTTAAAATGTTCTTTTAGAAAGTAGCATTTAATATGATTAGAAGATTATAAAATTATGTGATTATTATATAAGTGTTATATAATGACAGGACAGATATTTCTGTTAGGATAATTTAATCTTCTGATTAATAAAAACAAAGAAAGGAGCCATATTTCCGTCAGATATTTATGATAGATATTATTGATATCATATGGAAAATATGGGATAGAATAAATAGTGGAAAAGAAAATAGCAGTTGTTACAGACAGTAATAGTGGAATTACACAGGCAAAAGCTAAAGAGATGGGCGTGTATGTATTACCAATGCCTTTTATGATTGATGGTAAAGAATATTTTGAAGATATTAACTTAACCATAGCAGAATTCTTTGAGAAACTTAAGGGAGACTGTAATATCTCTACATCGCAGCCATCACCTGCATCTATAACAGATTTATGGGACAAGGTATTAGAAGAATATGATGAAATCGTTCATATTCCTATGTCGAGCGGATTAAGTGGCGCATGCCAGACAGCCGTAATGTTATCAGATGATTATGACGGAAAAGTACAGGTAGTAAATAACCAGAGAATTTCCGTAACACAGGAACAGTCAGTAAGAGATGCATTAGAGCTTGCTAAAGCAGGTAAGAGTGCAGAAGAGATAAAGGAAATACTTGAGAACCGCAAGTTTGAATCAAGCATTTATATTATGTTAGATACATTAACATACCTTAAAAAGGGTGGAAGAATTACACCTGCTGCAGCAGCACTTGGTAATCTTCTTAAGTTAAAGCCTGTTCTTCAGATTCAGGGAGAGAAGTTAGATGCATTTGCCAAAGCCAGAACTATAAAGCAGGCAAAGGCAACTATGCTTGATGCGATTCAGAAAGATTTCAAGGAAAGATTTAATAATGATGAAGATGGCGATATGGGATTATTTATCGCACATACACAGAATTATGATGCAGCAGTAGAATTCAGGGAAGAAGTATTAAAGGTATTTCCTGGTAAAGATATTGAAATCGCAGATTTATCATTAAGTGTATCATGTCATATAGGACCAGGAGCATTAGCATTAGCCTGTGCAAAATGCGTAAAATAAAAAAGGGGGTAAAAAGAGGTAATAAAGAGGGGGGATAAGAGGTAAAGAGAGGGGGTAGATAAAGGAGGGTAAAAATTTATAAAATTAAATTTGAATGTATAAATATTACTACTTAGAGAGGGGTTTTTCGGCAAAAGCCTTTAGCCTTATTGAAAAATACTCATTACTATGATAAAGTCATAACATAAATTACCGGATATTTAAAACTTATTTCATATCGTAGGATATTTGGTAATGGTGGGAAAATGAGTATTGACATATACATAGAAGAAGCCGTCCGTTAAGGGCGGTTTCTTTGGGCTTAGAAATAATTATTAAATAATAATGGCATAGGATATATTTAATTCCTATGCCATTAAAATGTATAAATATAAATTGGTTTTATAAAAATACAATTCTATAAAAGTGTAATTCCATTTTCGGCAGCACACTCATTAATTGCATCAGGCCAGATAGAAGCCTGCACTTCACCGATATGTGCTTTTCTAAGATAGAACATACAGATTCTTGACTGTCCGATTCCTCCGCCGATTGTATAAGGAAGCTCCTTATCTAAGATGGCTTTCTGGAATGGAAGTTCAGCTCTTTCAGGACAACCTGCTTTATCTAACTGTTCCTTTAGTGCTATCTCATCAACTCTGATACCCATAGAAGATAATTCAAGAGCAATATCAAGAACAGGATAGTATACGATAATATCACCATTAAGTTTCCAGTCATCATAGTCAGGTGCACGACCATCATGTTTTTCACCTGAAGCTAATTTATCACCTATCTGCATAATGAAGATTGCACCCTTTAACTTAGCAATCTTATATTCTCTTTCCTTAGGTGTACAGTCAGGATACATATCCTCTAATTCCTGTGAAGTGATAAATGATATTTCAGCAGGAAGAAATTCATGTATGTAATTATACTGTGAAGCAATATAGCTCTCTGTACGTTTAAGAGCAGTATAAACTTTCTGGACAGTTGCTTTAAGGGTTTCAGGATTTCTCTCTTCTTTGGAAATGATTTTCTCCCAATCCCACTGGTCAACGAATATAGAATGAATGTTATCAGTATCTTCGTCACGTCTGATAGCATTCATATCTGTGTAAAGTCCCTCACCTGAATGGAAACCATAACGCTTGAGAGCCTGACGTTTCCATTTAGCAAGTGAATGTACGATTTCAACTTCTTTGTCATCTTGTTCTTTTATGCCAAAGCTTACAGGTCTTTCTACACCATTAAGGTTATCATTAAGTCCTGATTCAGGTCTTACGAATAAAGGTGCTGAAACACGGGTAAGATTAAGTTCTTCTGCAAGCACTCTTTCGAAATAATCTTTTACAAGTTTGATTGCTATTTCAGTTTCGCGAATAGACAATGCCGAAGAATATCCGGCAGGTGTTAATAAATGTTCCATTTTTTCATTCCTTTCTCTCATACACATAATAAAGAATTATATCATATCATATAAAAAATAAAAGTAAAAATTTGATGTGTATTGTAAAAAGATTATGTTTCGGTTATAATCTAGAATAAGTTTGTTAAAGTTTGTTAAGATAGAAAGAGCTGGTATGGAATAGAATGGAAAAATTATATGAGACTCAGGAAGAGATCGAGAAAGTTATATTGATTGGTGTTTCTACAAGCGATGGAGATGATACGGAAGAATCTTTAATGGAATTAAAGGAACTTGTGAAAACTGCGGGAGCAACAACGGTAGCAACTGTTATCCAGAACAGAGAGGCTATACATGCAGGAACATATATTGGAAAAGGTAAGATTGAAGAGGTAAAGGTTCTTATTGATGAATTAGGTGCAACAGGAGTTGTATGTGATGATGAATTAAGTCCTGCGCAGTTAATGAATCTAAGAGATGCATTAGATACGAAAGTAATGGACAGAACTCTTATAATACTTGATATATTTGCAAGCCGTGCTAAGACAGGTGAGGGTAAAGTCCAGGTTGAACTTGCACAGTTAAAATACAGACAGGCAAGGTTAGTCGGACTTAGAAGCTCACTTTCAAGATTAGGCGGTGGAATCGGTACAAGAGGACCGGGCGAAAAGAAATTAGAGATGGACCGACGTCTTATTAAGGACAGAATAGCAGTATTAAGGCGTGAAGTCGAAGAGATGAAAGTCCACAGAGAACTTGCAAGAAACCAGAGAAGTAAGAATCCAACGACAGTTATTTCCATAGTCGGCTATACTAATGCCGGTAAGTCAACCCTTTTAAATGAACTGACGGGGGCAGGTGTCTTAGAGGAGAATAAGTTATTTGCAACATTAGACCCTACAACTAGAAAGTACAAGCTTGAAAGTGGACAGGAAATTATGTTGACAGATACAGTAGGTTTTATCAGAAAACTTCCACATCATCTTATCGATGCCTTTAGAAGTACACTTGAAGAGGCTAAGTATGCAGATATACTTATACATGTGGTAGATGCTTCAAATCCTCAGATGGATGCACAGATGCATATTGTATATGAAACTTTAGATTCACTTGGAGTTACGGATAAATCTATAATTACAATATTTAATAAGCAGGATAAGGTCGCAGAGCAATTAGAGAGTAATGGAGAGGCAGAGATGCCTGTATTTAAAGATTTCAGGGCAGATTATACCTTGAATGCCTCAATAAAGAATCATACAGGACTTGATAAACTGTTAGAATATATAGAAGAAATTCTTAGAAATAAGAAGATTTATATAGCTAAGACATTTGAATATAAGGAAGCAGGACAGATTCAGAAAATCAGAAAATATGGTGAACTTCTGAAAGAAGAATACAGAGATGATGGTATTTATGTAGAGGCATATGTGCCTGTTGAACTTATGCCGATGTAAATAATTGCAGAATATATAACCAAAGAAATTCAGATGATTTGAAATATTAATAATTAACTAAATGTGGTTAATTAACGAAATATAGAATACTAAAAAGCAGTAAATGAAAATGGTACTATATTAGAAATTAGAAATGGAGCAAGAGATGGATAAAGTATATAATAGAGCAGATGAAATGTTTAAAGACATTGCAAGACGAATATTAGAAGAGGGCTGTATGGATGTTAATCCAAGACCAAGATATGCGGACGGAACTCCTGCACATACTCTATCTATTAATCATGTAATGCAAAGTTATGATTTATCAAAAGGTGAATTACCACTTATAACATTGAGACCGATTGCCATAAAAAGTTCCATAGGTGAACTGTTATGGATATATCAGGACCAGTCAAACAGCCTTGATGTATTAAGAGATAAATATAATGTTACGTGGTGGGATGAATGGGACATTGGTGACAGAACCATAGGTGCCTGTTATGGAGAAACAGTAAGAAGACATAATCTTATGAACAACTTACTAAATGACATACAGAATAATCCTGACGGAAGAAGACATATTATAAATATGTGGCAGGAGGACGATTTCAAAGATAAGCATGGCTTGAAACCTTGTGCATATCAGACAGTATGGAATGTAAGACATGGTAAAGATGGCAAAGATTATTTAGATATGTGCCTTTTCCAGCGTTCAAGTGATTATGCAACAGCAGGAATAATTAATCAGATGCAGTATGTTATATTCCAGATGTTAGTAGCCAGACATTGCGGATATGAAGCCGGCAGATTTACATGGTTTGTTGCAAATATCCAGATATATGACAGACACATTGAGCCAATCAAAGAGATGCTTAACAGGGAATCGGTAGAATGTTCACCAAGAATAGAGATAAATCCTGATAAGAAGAATTTCTACGATATAACATTTGATGATGTTAAGATAACAGGATATCCTAGAGATATTATAAAAGAACAGAATCCACAGCTTAAATTTGATATTGGAATATAAAAATATAGAATGAAATAGAACATAGTAGAAAAGAGGAATAGAGACTAATATGAATTTAATAGTAGCAGTAGACAAGAACTGGGCAATAGGCAATAAGGGAAAATTATTATTAAGTATTCCTGATGATATGAAGTTTTTCAGAGAGACTACAACAGGAAATGTGGTTGTAATGGGTAAGACAACATTAAAGAGCTTTCCAAATGAGAGACCACTCAAAAACAGAGTAAATATCGTGCTTACAAGAGATAATAATTTCACAGCACAAGATGCAATTATAGTGCATAGCATTGATGAGACGTTAGAAGCATTAAAGAAGTATAATACTGAAAATGTATATGTGATTGGCGGCGCAAGTGTGTATGAGCAATTATTACCATATTGCGATACTGCATACGTTACATATATAGATTATGCTTATGAAGCAGACAGATATTTTCCTAATCTTGACAAGATGTCTGATTGGAAACTTACAGAGGAAAGCGAAGAGCAGACATATTTCGATGTAGAATATTACTTCAGAAAATACGAAAGAGTGTAGAAATTTTTAATTCAGACTCTGCACATACAATAATAGAATTAAATCATATGTATTAAGTAAATTGACATATATAATATCGAAACTTTTGTAAGAATTGCTAATTTGTAGATATCTTTTTCGGCTCTTTTGATTATTTGAGTTCATTCAATACCACACACTTAAACCGAGATGTCCGTCTATGCCACACACTTGATTTATGACGTATCGTGTGCAAGTTATATGCCGTCAGATGCAAAA
>OMVQ01000090.1 GCA_900314555.1 uncultured Eubacteriales bacterium
ATCACTTTTTTATTGTAAAAAAGTGATAGAACCCATTGAAATATTAAGTTTTTAAATAAAAAATAGGAGTGTCATTTGACACTACCGTGTAATTACAGGAGGATATATTGATGAGATAAAACATAAAAATACGGAGGACAGGTAAATGGTGAAAATATATTTACAGAAGCGAAATTTACATTATTAATAGGGAATATAACTTTGACAGTAATTGTGAAGTGTGATATATTAGACAATAGTTGTTTGTGGTTTAAAGAAGAGAAATCACATTATTACTTGAATATGAAATACGTGTATTGAAAGGAAATATAGCAATGAAGAAAAACAATATAAAGAAAGTCGCAGTTTTATCACTTGTTGGTGTTATGGGACTTACGATGTTTAGTGGTTGTGGCAAAAAAGATAACAATGCATCAGCCAGAAAGGTTGTAGAATACGATATTAATGATTATGTTAAAACACTTGGTGCATATACAGGATTAAGTGTTGATGAAAATATCACAATAGTAACAGATGATGATGTTCAGTCACAGTTAGATTCACTTGTATCAAACAATACAACATATAATGATATTACAGACAGAAATGCACAGTCAGGTGACAGAGTGAAGATTGATTATATAAAGTCACAGGCTGGTAAGGATGATGAAACTAAGACAGATTATACAGTAGATTTAGGCTCAGGAAATATGGGCGAGGAATTCGAGAATAAATTAGTTGGTCTTGCAATTAATGGTTCAATTACATTTACTGTTCAGGAAGATGCTAATACAGAGTCTGGTACAGATGAGAATGCAGAAGCAGAAAAAGTAGATGTTACATATACAGTAACACTTAAATCTATTCAGGAGAAAGTAGTTCCTGAAGTTACAGATGCATTTATAGCTGAGAAAACAGACTATGATACATTAGATGCATATAAAGAGGGAACAAAGAAAAAGCTTGAAGAAAATAATGCAGATTCAGCTAAGACAACAGCAGAGTCAGAGCTTATTAACAAAGTTGTTGAGGCATCAGACGTTACAGGTTGCCCTGCATTTGTATACAATATGAATTACAATGCACTTTGCCAGTCTTATACAACTTATGCATCATACTTTGGAGCAACATTAGAATCATATCTTTCAGCAGCAGGTTCATCACTTAAAGATTTACAGAAACAGGCAGTTGATATGACAAAGCAGACATTAGTTCTTGAAGCACTTGTTAAAGATGCAGGCATCGATATCACAGATGATAATTATGATGAAAAGCTTAAAGAATATGTTGAAAAGTACAATCTTGGTACAGTAGAAGAAGTATCATCTAAGTATACTAAAGAAGAGTTACTGTTTGATATGCGTAGAGATGCAGCTACAGATTATTTATATACAAATAATACAGTTACCCAGAAGATGGTTTCAGCTACAAATTAGTAATTAATAAATACGGATATTTAATAAACAGCTAATAAAGGAGTCAGGCGCTTTATTAGCTGTTTGATTTTTAATTAGTTATGGAAATATATTAATTAACTATGATTTAATTAACTATGATTTAATTAACTATGATTTGATTAACGAGATTTAATTAACTGTGATTTAATTAACTGTGATTTAATTAACTGTGATTTAATTAACTGTGATTTAATTAACCGTAATTTAATTAACGAGATTTAATTAATGGGATTTAATCAACGCGATTTAAAAGGAAAAGAGGCAAAAAAATGGAATTTAAGCAGTTTATGTATAATCTGAAAGGACATTTTACAACAATTACAAGACATAGACATGAGGTAATGAAGAACTGTTTCAGAGCAGGAATCTTCTGGCAGGGATTAATGCATGATATGTCAAAATATTCTCCATCGGAATTCTGGGTAGGCGTAATGCATTATCAGGGAACAAGAAGTCCTAATGAGGGAGAGAGGGAGGATTACGGATATTCGAAAGCGTGGATGCATCATAAGGGCAGAAATAAACATCATTTTGAATACTGGACAGACTATAATCCTGAAACAAGAATGATGACGCCTGTCAGAATGCCTAAGAGATACGTTATAGAAATGTTCTGTGACAGAATTGCAGCAGGGAAGATATATAAAGGTGATGCATATAATGATAAATGTCCATTAGAATATTTTAATAATGGCAAAGCAAGAAGAAATATTGATCCTGAAACCTCCAGAGAATTAGAGCATTTACTTACAATGTTGGCAGAAAAAGGTGAAGATAAGACATTTGCATATATAAGAAGAGCAAGATTTCTGGGTAAAAAATTATGATGGATAAGAGTGATAAAAACGGAAGAAACAGATTTGAGATTGCATTTCATCTGTTAAAGAAAAATATCAAGTCCATTATAATTTTTGAAGCAATATATAAAGTGTTTATAACCGCTATATTTACACCTGTTTTAGTGGAAATAGTACAGGTTGCTCTAAGACTTGCGGGGATAAATTATCTTACTAATGCAAGGGTAGTAGATTTCATATTGAAGCCGACTACCATTGCGATACTTTTCATTGTACTTTTATTAATGGCTATATTTTCATTAGCAGAGATGAGTGCGATAGTTCATTGCTATAATGTATCGTATAATGGAGGAACAGTTTCTGTAGTAGATATGATTAAAACAGGAACAAGGTCAGCTCTCAGACTGACTTATCCTAATAACTTCCTTATGATTGGCTTTGTGTTATTACTTCTTCCAATTACACATATGGCAGCCATATCAAGTTATGCAACATCTATGCAGATTCCTGTATTTGTAATAGAATTCTTAAATACTAAGAAACACATAACATTAATCATTCTGATTGCCTATCTTGTGTTGTCAGTATTTGCATGGAGATGGATTAACTGTATAAGTTACTATACAACTGAGAAGATGAATTTCAGAAATTCAAGAAAAGCCAGTATTAATCTGAACAGAAAGAAATATTTCGGACTGATAATTGGTTTTGTGTTGTGGCAGGCAATAATCTTGTTAGTTTTAGTCGGTTCATATGCGCTTATAAATGCGATAATTACTTATAGCTTAAAGTTTATCCTTAAGAAAAAGATTGCATATAATATTTCATTAAATGTGGCAAAAATCATTTACCAGATATGGCAGACAATCTATCTGTGTATGATTGTTCCTGTTACATTTACATATTTTACGGGATATTTCTTCGCAAGAAAGCATAAAATCAGAGAAGAAATGGTAATACCAAAGTTCGCTGAGAAAAAGAAATATTCAAAGTCGAAATTTAAGAAGATATTATCGGTTGTAGTAGTTATATCTGCGATTCTGAATGTAATATATATTAATTTTGATTTTGGTATATTCAGAGGTTCTTCAAATGTGCAGTTCATAAAGAAAACAATGATTGCAGCACATAGAGGATATTCTGCTGAAGCACCTGAAAATACAATTCCTGCATTTGAGGCGGCAATTGATAACTTAGCTGATTACGTGGAATTAGATGTTCAGGAGACAAAAGACGGAAGAGTTGTTGTGCTTCATGATTCTAACTTAAAACGTGTGGCAGGCATTAAGAATAATATATGGACGGTCAACTATGAAGACATAGAAAATGTTGATGTCGGCATATGGTTTTCAGAAGAATTTAAGGATACTCATATACCAACTCTAGAAGAAGTTATGGAGATGGCAAAGGGCAGACTTAAATTAAATATCGAGATAAAATTAACAGGACATGAGAAGAACCTAGAGCAGTCAGTAGTAGATATTATTAATGAATATGATATGAAGGATGATTGTGTAGTTACTTCATTTCAGGCAAAAGCACTTAAGAAAGTTAAGAACAGCGATCCTGAAATCAAGACAGGATATATACTCCATGTTGCATATGGAGATTTCTCAGGAGTAACTTATGCCGATGCACTTAGTATAAATTATTCATTTGCAACAGAGCATCTTATCGATGATGCCCATAATGCAGGTAAAGATGTGTATGTCTGGACGGTAAATAATGCAGAAGCAATAAATGATATGATAGAAAATGGTGCAGATATGATAATTACTGATGATCCGGTATTAGCAAGAGAAACACTTATGTCTTATGAGACTAATCCTTTGGTTGTAAAAATGATAAAAATATTTATGAAGTAAGTCTACGGAATGGAGATGGATATGAAAGAAGTTAAAAAAGTCCTGACCATAGCTGGTTCAGATTCAAGCGGTGGTGCAGGAATACAGGCAGATTTAAAGACAATGTCGGCACATAATGTATTTGGAATGAGTGTAATTACGGCAGTAACGGCACAGAATACAAAAGGTGTGTTCGGTGTATATGATGTTGAACCTGAATTCGTGGGTAAACAGATAGATGCAGTTTTTGATGATATTGTTCCTGATGCGGTTAAAATAGGAATGGTATCAAATGTAGAAATTATAAAGGTTATTGCTAAATATTTAGAAAAGTATAAACCAAAATATATAGTTTTAGACCCTGTAATGGTGTCAACAAGTGGCTGTATGTTACTTAATGATGATGCAATGGATATCTTGGTCAACAGGCTTATACCTATGGCAACAGTAATTACTCCGAATATTCCTGAGGCGGAAGTGCTTAGTGGTGTTAAGATAGAAGATGTTAATGATATGGTTACTGCGGCCGAGAAGATATTTGCTAAAACTAATAATACCATTTTGATAAAAGGCGGACATCTTACTACGTGTGCCGATGATTTATTATATGATAAAGATGGTGTTAAATGGTTCAGGGCAAAGAGAATAGATAATAATAATACTCATGGAACAGGCTGCACATTATCATCAGCAATTGCGTGCAATCTTGCCATGGGGGAAGATGTATATAACAGTATAAAAAATGCTAAAAATTATGTATATAATGCCATAAATGCAGGGCTTAACCTAGGAAGTGGTGATGGTCCGCTTTGGCATAATGTGGAAGCTTTTTCCAAATAAAATAGTATATAGAACAGTATAAAATATCCCTATTTCGTTAATCATTTTAAAGAGAAATAAATAGGTATCTTAAAATTAAGTTACAGGTAATAATTTAAGTTATAGCTTATCTGAAACTTAAGCTTTTACGTTACCTTAAGAGAAATAAAATGATGGAGGAATGGGGATATGTCTCTTTATAATAAGGTTGAAATATGTGGTGTAAATACGGCAAAATTACCACTGTTAAAAAGCGAAGAACAGGAAGAATTGTGGGATAGAATCGAGAAAGGTGACAAAGAGGCAAGGGAGAAATTCATACAGGGAAATTTACGACTTGTACTTAGCATTACTAAGAGATTTTCCGGAAATAATGAAAATATTGATGATTTATTTCAAATTGGCTGCATAGGATTAATAAAGGCAATTGATAACTTCGACAGAAATGTCGGTGTGAAGTTTTCAACATATGCTGTTCCTATGATTCTTGGGGAGATACGTAGATTCTTAAGAGATAACAACTCAATAAGGGTAAGCCGGTCTCTAAGAGATATTGCTTATAAGGCAATATACTCAAAGGAAATGCTTACTAAGAAGCTTGGCAAAGAACCTACTGTCACAGAAATTGCAGAAGAAATCGGACTTACAAAAGAGGAAGTAGTATATGCACTTGATGCCATTCAAAGTCCTGTATCATTATTTGAACCGGTATATTCAGAGGGTGGAGATACTTTATATGTTATGGACCAGATAAGTGATAAATATAATAAGGAAGATAACTGGGTAGAGAAAATGGCACTTAATGATGCAATGAAGAGACTTACTAATAGAGAACGAAATATTATAGAAATGCGGTTTTTCAAAGGAAGTACACAGATGGAGGTAGCAAGCGAGATAGGAATATCCCAGGCACAGGTCAGCAGGTTAGAGAAAAATGCACTAAAGTCAATGAGAAATTATTTGAGCCAGAATTAGTCTGGACGAAATGGGGTTAGTTATGAGGGTATGTGAGCTTAGGGAAAAAGAAGTCATAAATCAATGCGACTGCAAAAGATTAGGATGTGTATCAGACGTAGAACTTGATATGAAAAATGGATGTATAATTGCAATTATTGTACCTGGTGTACCGAAATTATGTGGTTTGTTTGGAAGAGATACAGAGTATGTAATTCCATTCAGATGTATAAAGCAGGTGGGTGAAGAAATTATCTTAGTACAGGTTAAAGAAGAGGATATAATTAAGAAATGTGAATTCTGATATAAATTCTAATATATTATCTGATATATCAGAATAAAGAGAATTGTCAGCAAAATAAACTTTAGATAGGAAAATAATAAGTCGTAAAAAGAAAAATATAATCAATAAAGAATCAATAAATACTAATTTTACAGGGCATTTTTACTTGACCAAAAAAGTTTTATTATTTATAATTATAGCAAAATTTTAAGAGATTTATTAAAAACTGATAAATAGCTCAGAAGTGAGGTAAGTATGAAGTGTCCATATTGTAATAAAGAAAGTACAAAGGTAGTAGATTCAAGACCAGCAGAGAATAATTCCATTAGACGAAGAAGACAATGTGAAAACTGTGGTAAGAGATATACTACTTATGAGAAGATAGAAACATTACCACTTGTAGTAATTAAGAAAGACCAGACAAGAGAACCATATGACCGTTCTAAGATAGAAGCGGGAATAATCCGTTCGTGCCATAAACGTCCTGTATCAATGAAACAGATTACAGATATTGTTGACGAGATTGAGAACAATATTTTCAATCGCGATGAGAAAGAAGTAAGCAGTAATGAAATCGGAGAAATGGTTATGAATAAATTGAAAGATTTCGATTCCGTTGCTTATGTAAGATTTGCATCTGTATATAGAGAATTCAAAGATGTTAATACATTTATGGACGAGATAAAGAAATTATTAGATAAATAAGTTATTATCAGATTTATCAGTTTATAATATAAAATATGTTATAAAAAATATATGATAATGAGATTGAATTTACAAATAATTATAAAAATGTAATTTCAGACGAATATTTATGGAGGAACGATGAAGATATTTCGAAGTTTTTATCCTGATGAATATAAAGACAGCACGTATGTAATAGATTTTCAGGAATATTATAATAGAGGATATAGAGGAATATTATTTGATGTGGATAATACTTTAGTGCCTCATGGAGCACCGGAAGATGAGAGAGTTATTAAATTATTTAAGCATTTGAAAGAAATCGGTTTTAAGACATGCCTTATATCAAATAATAAAGAATACAGGGTTAAGCCATTTGCAGATAAATTAGGAACAAAATATATTTACGATGCGCATAAGCCATCTAAGAAAAGTTATAATAAAGCATTTGATGTGTTAGGAACAGATAAAGATGAGACAATGTTTGTGGGAGACCAGATATTTACAGATGTATTTGGTGCAAACAGAGTAAATATGTATACAATTCTTGTGAAGCCGATTCATCCAAAAGAAGAGATACAGATTGTGTTGAAACGCTATTTAGAGAAAATAGTTTTATGGACTTATAGAAGAGAATTAAGAAAATCTAATAAATAGAATGGAAAAGCCGTATTATTTAGTTATGAAAATTATAGCTGAAAATATGGCTTTTTAATATTAGTGGGGATTTATATATTTACCGGATATTAAGTCAGGCTTAAGTTTATGGTATATTCTCTCATATTCATTAATCGGGTGTGAATAAATGGAAGTGTTAATGTATATGCCTTATAAGCATATTAAAATATTAGATATAGGTATTTGAACTAATGAATTAAAAAGTATATACTTAATGTGAAGAATAATAGTCTACCAAAGAAGGAGTAGCATATGTGTAATAAAAGAGAAATTAATGAAGAAATATGTATAGGCGAACGTTCGCTTTTCGGAGCTAAAGATATGATTGTCAGAAATACTATTTTCGAAGATGGAGAATCACCGCTTAAAGAGAGTGAAAATATTGATATATATGACAGTATGTTTAAATGGAAATATCCATTATGGTATTCAAAAAATATAAATGTTGAGAATTCAACCTGGTTTGAGATGGCAAGGGCAGGTGTATGGTATACTAATAATATAAATATTAAAAATTGTGCCATTGAAGCACCTAAGAATTTCAGAAGATGTAAGGATATATCTCTGCAGGATGTAAGTATACCAAATGCAGCAGAGACTCTTTGGAATTGTGAGAACGTAGAACTTCGAAATGTCATTGCAAAAGGAGATTATTTTGCGATGAATTGTAAGAATATGGAAATAGACGGACTTACACTTTATGGTAATTATTGTTTTGACGGAGCAGAAAATGTAGAGATTAGAAATTCTAAGTTTCTATCAAAAGATGCTTTCTGGAACAGTAGAAATATCACTGTTTACGATTCGTTTATATCAGGTGAGTATATTGGCTGGAATTCCGAGAATCTTACATTTGTAAATTGTACACTTGAGAGTCTGCAGGGCTTGTGTTATATAGATAATCTGGTTCTTAGAAACTGCAAGCTGTTAAATACAACTCTTGCATTTGAATACTCAACAGTCGATGCCGAAATAAATGGCAATATTAAGAGTGTACTTAATCCGAAGTCAGGTGTGATAAAAGCTGATTCAATCAGCGAACTTATAATAGAGAAAGATAAAGTTAATCCGGATAAGATAAAAATAATATGTAGAAAAGAGGATTAGTATGAAATATGATTTTGATAGTGTAACAGACAGGAAACACAGTAATTCACTCAAATGGAATGTGGCAGAAAATGAACTTCCAATGTGGGTTGCTGATATGGATTTTAAAACAGCACCGGAGATAGAAGAGGCAATTTCTAATCGAATGGAAAATGGCATTTTTGGATATTCTGAAGTGACCGATGAATGGTATGCTGCTTATATGAACTGGTGGAAGAACAGACATAATTTTAGAATTGAGAAAGAATGGCTTATTTTCTGTACAGGTGTAATACCTGCAATTTCTAGTATTGTAAGAAAGATTACAACACCTGCTGAAAAAGTTGTGATACAGACACCTGTATATAATATTTTCTTTAACAGTATTCTTAATAACGGTCGTGTTGTAAATGAAAATAAACTTATTTATGAGAATGGAAAATATAGTATAGATTTTAAAGATTTAGAAGAAAAGCTTTCGGATGAGCAGACTTCACTTATGATATTATGCAATCCACAGAATCCTGTTGGAAAGATATGGAGTGTGGAAGAACTTAGTAAAATAGGTGAATTATGTGCAAAATATAATGTTACCGTAATTTCAGATGAGATACATTGTGATATAGCAGATAGTGATAAGGGATATACGCCATTTGCTTCGGTATCTGATGTATGTAAGGATATAAGCATAACCTGTATAGCACCTACGAAAGCCTTTAATATTGCAGGATTACAGACCGCAGCGGTCGTTGTGCCTAATGCTAATCTTCGACATAAAGTGTGGAGAGGATTAAATACAGATGAAGTAGCTGAACCAAATGTATTTGCTGTGCAGGCAGCAGTGGCAGCATTTAATAAAGGTGGAGAGTGGCTTTTAGAACTTAATAAGTACATTTCTGATAATAAAAATATTGTTATAAATTTTGTGAAAGAAAATATTCCTAATCTATATGTAATTCCATCAGAAGCAACATATTTGTTATGGATAGATTGTTCAAAAGTATGTGACATTGAAAAGGGATATGATGCTGAAAAATTAGCAGGAGACATAAGAAAACAGACTGGACTTTATCTTTCAGCGGGAAATCAATATGGTTCTAATGGAAAAGAATTTCTAAGAATGAATATAGCTTGTCCGAAAAGTATATTGTCAGATGGACTTGAAAGGTTAAAAGCCGGAATTAGTATGATAGGTTTAAATGAAATTAATAATTAAATAATAAATGTCCGTCTGTGACACAACCCGGATTAATGATAATGTTGTGTTGAGAGTTATAGGAAAGAACGTTTGATGACTGGGATTAGTTATCAACACGTTTTGTCCTATAACTCTGTGTTGAAGACGGACATTTTAAATACTATTGTATTATTTATCAAAATATTTTGCTTTGATTTCTTTAACAGGCATATCCTGTCCAGTCCAGATTTTAAAGGCTTCAGCACCTTGATATAATAACATATATAATCCGTTAAATGTCTTACAGCCATGAGCCTTAGCCATCTTAAGTAATTTTGTCTCCATTGGATTATAGATTACATCTGAAACAATCAAATCACTTCTTAATACACTTTCATCAGTGATGATACAATTGTCAGTATTTGGAGCCATCCCGACACTTGTTGCATTTGTAAGAATATAACTGTTATCAATACTTTTGTTAAGCTCTGTTTTATCAGAGAGGTCATAAAGACTTGCTTTACAGTTTGTGTTGGCATTAATGTTGTCAACTAAATGTTTTGCTCTATCAAAGAACTGGTCCTTAATGCTGAATACGTTAATGCTTGCAACCCCATCTAATGCAGCCTGTGTGCAGATAGCAGTGGCAGCACCACCGGCACCAAGTAAAGTCATATTTTTACCAATGATATCGTGACCTGCATCTTTAACTGCCTGCATATATCCGACACCGTCAGTATTATGACCTGTTAATTTGCCATTTTCATTAATAACTGTATTGACAGCACCAATCATTTTAGCAGCAGGGCTTAAATCATCAACTAATTCGCACATAAGATTCTTGTCAGGCATTGTACAGTTGAAGCCACGAACTCCCATAACCTTTAATCCGTCAACTGCAGTCTTAAGATTATCAACGCCAACATCGAAGCATAAATATACATAGTCAAGTCCGAGCAAATTAAATGCTTCATTATGCATCATAGGTGAAATGCTGTGTGCAACCGGACTTCCAAGTAATCCTGTAAGTGTAGTATGTCCTGTTATATTAGTACTCATAGTTTCCTCCGTTCTAACATTTATATAGAATAATTATTAATATATAAACGTAAATAATTTGAAATCATAATTAATAGTAAGCCCAGTTAGAATTAATGTCAATAATGAGATTAGCATATTTTAAATGATTTAGTTGTTAATTGTCATAAAACTAATCTTGTGGTATATTATGAATAAATATGATTTTCAGAAAGGCAGATAGACAGATGAAGAAATTGCATATAGGCAATATCGTAATTGGAGAGGGTTTACCTAAAATATGCGTTCCAATTGTGGCAAAAGACATTGATGAAGTAAGAAATCAGGCTGTTAAAATTGCTGATTCCAGTGCAGATTTGGTGGAATTTAGAATAGATTTCCTCGATAAGAGCAGGGATATAGAAAATATTTTAAACGGTTTAAAAGTAATCAAAGATATTACAAATAAATGTGTTATCGTTACTTTCAGAACAGGTTTTGAGGGCGGAAATGAAGAAATATCAAGAGATGAGTATGAGAAACTTATAATAGATATCTTAGAAAATGGAAATGTAGATATAATTGATGTGGAAATGTTTACAGGTGATAAAGCAGTAGAACGAATTGTAAACGCTGCACATAGTAGAGATACTAAGGTAATTATGTCAAATCACGATTTTCAAAAGACACCTGATAGCGAAGAGATTATTAAAAGGCTTGAGAAGATGGAAAGGCTTAGAGCAGATATTGCTAAGATAGCTGTAATGCCAAAAGATAAGTCGGATGTGGACAGGTTAATTTATGCTACAGTTACAAGTGATAAACGTTTAGCTATCCCTGTTGTAACAATGTCTATGGGCGAAGATGGTAAGATAAGCAGACTTATAGGTGAGATTACCGGAAGTTCTATTACATTTGGAACTGTGGGAAAAGCATCAGCACCGGGACAGGTAGAGTCAGGTGAATTAAAGAAATTCTTAGAAAAAGTACATAACGAAGCAGGGGATTATACAGAGATGGTTGAGAAAATGTGTAGTGCTTGCGGAATGGAGACAGTCTGAAAAATAATGCTGATGCGATTATTTTTCAGACAGCTAAATGTGTCGCAGGCGTCACATTTAGCAATTTATCGCAGAGCAAAATCTGAAATTTTGCTCGCGATTCCTACGACTAAAACGTCTGCGGAATGGAGATTAGAATGAAAAATTTAGATTATAATATTATGCTCATAGGCTTTATGGGAGCTGGAAAGACAACTGTATCAACAAGATTATCAAAAGATATGTCGCTTCCTGAAATTGATATGGATGCTTACATAGTTAAGAGTAAGAATATGAAGATATCAGAGATTTTTGATAAATATGGTGAAGAGGGCTTTAGAACCATCGAAACTGAATGTCTCATCGAGATTATGAAAAATAAAGGAAATATAGTATCGTGTGGCGGTGGAGCAGTTCTTAAAGATGAAAATGTAGAGCATATGAAAAAAAATGGTGTAATTGTTCTGCTTACAGCAACACCACAAACAATATATGAAAGAGTCAAGAATAGTAATGACAGACCTATTTTAAATGGAAATATGAATGTTGAATTTATCGAACAGTTAATGAATAAGAGAAAAAGCAGATATTTAGAAGTCGCAGATATTATTATTGAGACTGATAATAAGTCAATAGCAGATATTTCTAAGGAAATTCAGTCAAAGTTGGTTGAATTTGCTAAAAAATAGTTGAAAAAATGTCAATAATATTATAGAATAAATAAAGTTATTGAGTTTTTTATAATTCAAAAGCTCGTGGAGTGTGCAAAAGCATACGTTCCTATGTCGGATATAATAATCGGACAACTTAATTAGTTTAATTTGTATGTTAATTTAAGGAGGAATATCTATATGATATCAGCAGGCGATTTTAGAAATGGTATAACAATTGAGATGGATAACAATATCTATCAGATTATTGAATTCCAGCATGTTAAACCAGGTAAAGGTGCAGCATTCGTAAGAACAAAATTAAAGAATATCAAAAACGGTGGTGTGGTTGAAAAGACTTTCAGACCTACAGAAAAATGTCCACAGGCAAGAATCGACAGAAAGGATATGCAGTATTTATATTCAGATGGTGATTTATATCACTTTATGGACGTTGAGACATATGACCAGATCGCATTAAATGCTGATAATGTTGGCGATTCACTTAAATTCGTTAAAGAAAATGATATGGTTAAAATTTGTTCACATAACGGTGATGTATTCGCTATTGAACCACCATTGTTCGTAGAATTAGAGATTACAGATACAGAGCCAGGTTTCAAAGGCGATACAGCTACAGGTGCTACAAAACCAGCAGTAGTTGAGACAGGTGCTACAGTATATGTACCATTATTCGTTGAACAGGGCGATAAGATTAAGATAGATACAAGAACAGGCGAGTATCTTTCAAGAGTTTAAAATAAGGTATTTTTTAACCCCACATTCTGTAAGGAGTGTGGGGTTTTTCATTGATAAAATTTTTGGTTTGTAAATAACTAATATTTTCTACTAAAAATATTTTTAGTCCACCATTTTTATTTAATAGATAGATAATACGTTACAATTGATTAAAATTCAAGTAAATTATAAAAAAGGTAAAATGAGCTTTAGATAACAATAATCCAGAAACTATGTTAGATATAGTGGATTAGAAATTCTATATACAATATTACCAAAAATTCATTATAAATATATATAATTTCCATAAGAAAGTATTGACATATTAAAATTACAAAGTAACTATATGATACATATGGGTTAGTATGTTGTATAAAGTGTTGTACAACGTACTAATAATTTGTTGCAATATGTTAATTGAAATTTTCTTAAATATATTGTATAAAATTAAGTAGTGGAGCGCTTTACAATACAATGGATAAGGAGATTATATGAACTATGATGAATTTGTAAACTATGTAAGAGAGGGCATGGAAGATGTACTTGGTGACGATTGCATAGTATCTACACATAAGGTGCTTAAGAATAACGACATAGAATTAGAGGCATTAACTGTAATAAATAAAGAATCAAATGTTTCTCCAACGATATATCTGAATTCTTATTACGAAGAATATAAGAAAGGAACTGATAAAGGTCAGATTATTAAAGAAATCTACGAACTTTATAATGAGCATAGCCTGAAGATAAATTTTAACGTAGATATTTTTAAAGATTATAACAAGATTAGTAAAAGGATAGTGTATAAATTAATTAATACGAAAACCAATGAGAAATTATTAAGTGATATTCCGAGTTTTGAGTATCTGGATTTATCAATAGTATTCTATTGTTTGTTAGATGATGAATTCTTAGGCAGTGCCACAGCATTAATACATAATATACATATGGAAATGTGGGAAATAGATAAAGCAGAGCTGTTAGAGGTTGCAAAAGCTAATACACCAGAATTATTACCGTACGAATTAAAGAATATGAATGATGTCATCAGAGAAATGTTGATTAGCGATTTGCAGCAGACTATATATGAAAAAGATGATAGGTATGATATGAATTGTAATATGCCGGAACCTGATATAGTTGCAGATGGATTGCTTAAAGATATTAGCAGTGCCGGAAATGATATTGCGATGTATGTGTTGACAAATAAGCAGAAAACAAATGGTGCAATATGTATGTTATATGATAAAGTACTTGATAATTTTGCTAATGAATTAGATAAAGACTTATTTATCTTACCAAGTTCTGTACATGAGATAATAATTGTTCCTGCAACTGATGATATTGACAGGAAAGAACTTGATAATATGGTTAAAGATGTCAATAAGAAAGAATTAGATGCTATAGATGTACTTTCAGATCACGTATATTATTATAGCAGAGAGAGGAGAGAGGTGTGCTTATAAGCAGATAACATAAGTAATAATGTAAAAATATATAATTTTAAATTAGAAAAGATAAAGAATAATAATGTTAAAGCAGAAAATATAAATAAAGAGAATGCTAAAACAGAATTATATTTATTTAACAAATATATAAAGCCATAAGATGATTATAAGAAAGACATATATTAATTGTTAATATTATTTAGGAATCAGATTAATAATCAATTTATAATTAATATAATATCTGTAGTCATACTATGGCTTTATTTTTGGTGTATATGAAATTACCACGTATTTTTGTCATATACATCTAATTCGTGGTATCTATGTATAGTGCAAAAAGTTTTTTCAAGGGCTGATACTAAAAACAAATGTATAAAAATACATACACTACGACATATAGTTATCAAAACTACATAAAGGTATAGACAAATATCTAAATTTATAATAGAATAGGGGAGTATGAAAATTTAACTTATTATTTTCCATACTATATATCGGAGGAAGTATGTTAAAAGAGAATAAAGAAACAAAGGACAAGATAATATATTATAGTGATGAACTTAATGATGAATTTGCAGGAGATGATATTGTTGCAAAGAAGATTGATGGTAATTACAGATATATTAGAAAAGGAATACTAAGCAGAATAGGACACATTTTCTGGTATAGAATATTTGCAACGCCATTAGCATTTTGCTATCTTAAAATATATTTTCATCATAAAATTGTTAATAAGAAAGTATTAAAGGAAGCTAAGGGTAAGCCATATTTTGTATATGGTAATCACACGCATTTTCTTGCAGATGCACTTATACCTACGATTGCGAATTTTCCAAGAGAAGTTTCAGTTATTGTACATGCTAACAATGTATCGATGCCTTTGTTAGGAAGAATTACTCCAAGTCTAGGGGCTTTACCACTTCCAGACGATATAGATGCTACAAAGAATTTTATGAGAGCCATAGAACAAAAGGTTAAAGAGAATAAATGTATAATGATATATCCGGAGGCACATATCTGGCCTTATTATACTGATATAAGACCATTTAGAAATATGTCGTTCAGATATCCGGTTAAGAGTAAGGTGATGGCATTTTGCCTTACAAATACATATCAGAAGAGACGGTTCTCAAAGAGACCGAAACTTGTAACGTACATTGATGGACCATTCTATGCTGATGCAGATAAGAACGACAGAGAGAAGAAACAGCAGCTAAGGGATATGATATATGCTAAGATGAAAGAACGGTCTAAGAACAGTAATGTGGAAATGATAAAATATGTAAAGGTTGAAAAGAATAATGATTAATGTATTATTTTCAGGAAATGAAAAGGTATTTGATGGTGTTCTTACGTGTGTTTTATCAATACTAAAGAGAACAGATACCAAAGAACCATTTAGATTTTATGTATATACGATGGATGCGACAAGAGTAAAACCGGAGTATACACCTATAAGTGATTCGCTGATTGAATTCTTAGATGGAATTGTTAAAGAATATAATGCCGAAAATTCCATGGTTAAGGTAGATGTGACCGAGTTATATGAAAAAGAATTTGCACATTGTCCTAATGAGCAGGCATATTGTTCACCATATACACTCTTAAGGTTATTTGCAGATATTGTTCCGGATATGCCTGATAAATTATTATATCTTGATGTCGATATATTATTTAACAGAGATATAAGGCTGTTATATGACATTGATATAACTGAATATGAATATGCTGCTGCCAGAGACCATTATGGTAAATATTTACTTAATCCTAACTATATAAATGCCGGTGTATTATTATTCAATATGAAAAAGATACGGGAAACAGGATTATTAGAGAAGTCGAGAAAGCTTATTAAAGAGAAAAAATTAGTTTTCGC
Source organism: uncultured Eubacteriales bacterium (assembly GCA_900314555.1). Lineage (GTDB taxonomy): Bacteria > Bacillota > Clostridia > Lachnospirales > Lachnospiraceae > Bovifimicola. The sequence goes on from OMVQ01000090.1 coordinate 16,528, forward strand.
AGACCAGAGTGCTGTATATAGAAGTACAACGAAGAAGAAAATGCTGCCACAGAGATTCAACGACCAGAAGTTTCTGCATAAACATACAGTGGTAAGACATTTTTCAAAAAGGTTATTTTATTTACCTTATCCCCATACTGATAATATAAAGCAATGGAGAGTCAGTGATATACATAGAATATTTGGTTACTATGTTTTCGATGATATTCTCTATGAGTATATATATTTAAAAAATAAATATGAGAGAGAAAGTAAAGGAGATTAACTACTAATGAGCAAAAATATTATTCCGATTTTCTTTTCATGTGATGACAATTTTGTAAAATATACAATTGTATCATTGAAATCAATTATGGAAAACGCCTCAAAAGAATATAAATATGTAATTCATGTTTTAAATACAGATATTTCAGAAGAAATGAAGAAAATCGTATTAGATATGGAAAATGATAATTTTGAGATTTTATTTGAAGATGTAACAGATTATCTTAAGTCTATAAGTGGAAAATTGCCAATACGTGATTATTATTCTAAAACAACATATTACAGAATGTTTATTGCGGAAATGTATCCTGAATATGATAAGGCAATATATATTGACAGTGATACTATTGTATTAGGTGATATTTCTGAGTTATATAATCACGATATCGGTGATAAATATGTTGGTGCAGCAAGAGACCAGGTAATGGTACAGACCGATGTGTATGGCGAATACGTTGAAAAAGTATTAGGAATAGACAGAAATAATTACTTTAATGCCGGAATACTTCTGATAAATTGCGAGCAGTTTAGAAATAATAAGGCATTAGACAGATTTGTGGAATTATTATATGATTATAATTTCGTTGTAACACAGGACGAAGATTATCTTAACCTTATTTGCAAGGATAACGTGTTCTGGTTAGAGCAGCAGTGGAACACAGAAGTGTATGGAAATATTGCATATGATGAAAGTGAATTTAAGATAATTCATTATATTATGGTATCAAAACCATGGCATTACGAAGATTGTAAATATGCTAATCATTTCTGGAAATATGCTAAAGAAACAGTAGTATATGATGAAATCAGAAAAGAATTAGAAAGCTATACAGATGAGCAGAGAAAAGAGGATAGTGATTCATGTGACAGACTGTATCAGACAGCTTTAAATGAAATTGCTAAAGAGAACAACTATCTGAATCTGCTTAATAGCGGCAGGTTAAAATCAAGAGACAGAATAGAAGTTTTAGGAAAGATTGCCAAACTTGAGAGTGAGGGAAGATTCGATGTAGATGTGGAAGAAGATCCACCTACGAAAGAATTACTTCCTGAAGATATAGATTATCTTAAGAAGAAATTCAAGAGCAAGCTTAAAACAAAACTCACATATAGAATTGCAAGAAGTTATATGAATAATATGCTTGAGAATAAAAAGCTCATTATCCATGATATAAAGGGAATTGAGAACTTTAAGAATCTTAATTCAGGTGCAATAATTACCTGCAATCATTTTAATGCATTAGACAGTTTTGCAATGCAGATAGCATATGAAGAATCAGGACAGAAGAACAGAAAATTCTATAGAGTAATAAGAGAGGGAAATTATACGAATTTCTCAGGGTTCTATGGATTGCTTATGAGAAACTGTTATACATTTCCACTTAGTTCCAATAAGGATACAATGAAGAAGTTCTTTGAATCACTTGATACAGTTTTACAAAATGGAGATTTTATGCTGATATATCCTGAACAGAGTATGTGGTGGAATTATAAGAAACCAAAGCCACTTAAGAAAGGTGCGTATACATTTGCAATGAGAGCCAATGTACCGGTACTTCCTTGCTTTATAACAATGCAGGACAGCGATGTACTAGATGATGACGGTTTCTATGTTCAGGAATATACAATTCATATTGGAGAACCTATTTATCCGGACAGCAGTAAGACAAAGGCTGAAAATATTGAATATATGAGAAATAAGAATTATGAAGTCTGGAAACAGATTTACGAAGAGACTTATGGTGAAAAATTAGTATATTTATGCGAAAGTGAAGATAAGATGGCATAAAAAATACACCCGATGAGAATCGAACTCACGCACATGGCTCCGGAGGCCATTGCTCTATCCACTGAGCTACGGGTGCATACTGATTATTTTATATTATTGTATGAAAAATTTCAAGAAGTTTAAGGCATTACCTGCAAGGTAATGCCTTTGTATATTTTTGTATATTTATTACCGCATATATCATAACTATTAATTCAGTAATTGGCATTGCAAACCAGATTGAATTAACACTTACTAATACAGGAAGAGTTAAGATAAGTATGCCACTTATTATAAGCCCTCTTGCTACCGATACCACAAATGCAGCTTTAGGTTTCATAATTGCCTGAAAATAATATGTCGAGAAGATATTAAAAGGTAATAATAAAAATGATAGTGCATATGTCCGGATTATGTCAGGTGCAATATTCAGTATTTCCTGTGTCGGAGACATAAAAATACGGATATAGAGGTTAGGATAAATAATACTTAGGGCAGTCCAGAATACTCCGAAAAAGGCTGTAGTACATAATGAGAGCCTGAGAGTTTCTTTAATTCTGCTTCCTTTACCTGCACCAAAGTTAGTCGAAATAATAGGTTGGGCAGCCTGACCGACACTATAGGCACAACATTGTACAAATGTGCTGACATTTATAATCGGGCCATAGATTGCAAGTGCATTTGAGTCAAGATATTTCATAATCTGTCTGTTAAATAATATCGTGAGAATTCCCATCGCAACATCAATGAAAAATGTCGAGAATCCCGTAACGGAAATTTCACGTAATTTATTGAAAATATTTTCGGTTTTAACCAGACGAAGAGTATTCTTGCGGCTGATAAAGTGAGTCATCATAACAAGAAATGATACAACTGAGCCGATAGCTGTGGCAAGTCCGGCACCATATATACCCATACCGCAGGTAAATACGAAGAAGTAGTCACCGAAGATATTAAATATTCCACCTGACAATACACCTATTGTCGTAAGTCCCGGATTACGGTCATTCCTTATAAATGCTGCAAGCATTTGATTAAATAAGAAAAGCGGAAAAACGAACTTAATAGGGCGCATATATTTCTGTGCTAATATAAGCAGAGATTCATCGGCACCGAAGAATTTAAGAATAGGCTGTTCAAAAATAATTATACTTATCCAGGCAAGAATAGATAAAGCAATTGAACCGATAACTGCCGCTGTGAAATACTGCTTCTCACCGCCATCTTTTCGTGTATTACTGCCACGTTTGGTACTGAAAATCACACTACCACCTATACCCATTAACAGACCAAGGCTATATATGACGTTCCATACCGGAGCAACAACAGCTAAAGCAGCCGTTCCGTCAGGTCCCTGATATTGTCCAACCATTGCCATATCCACAATAGAGTAAATAGATGTAATCATAGCGCTGCCAAATGCTGCAGACAGATATTTAAAATATATTGGTTTAATTCTATCGTTCAGAAAGTCCATTTTACATTCCTCCTCAATTTTATAACATTTTAATGAATTAATAATTTTAGCAAATTAAAAAGCCGGACAAGAAACAGACATTTCAGTCTGCCTCTTATCCGGCTGTTGCTTCTCTGAACAATTAGCCCTCCGAGCTACGTGGGATATTATAGCGGTTTGATTTATGTATGTCAAGCCATTTAGAAAGTTGGCTCATTATGTTCAAAAAGTCTGTCATTTATTTCTTCAATACTATAGATTCCATTATTAATGCATATTGCAATAATTGCATCGCGAGAATCCTTAGGATAGAGTTCTCTGTGACCGAAGATTTCTAAAGTTCTTCTTGTAGTTTTTAAGTCCATCTGAAATGCGATACAAAGTAGAATTACGTTGTCGCGTGAGGGGTTCTTCTTTGTGCCATTTAATAAATCGTAAATATACGATTTAGATAAGTATCCCTGACATTTTTTAACTATATCAGATGATTTGATATTATGTTTATACATATAGTTAGAGAAAAAATCACTTGTGTTAAATTCAACTCCATATTCAGCAACGAATTCATCGATATCATTTATCGGAGTCTCTTTTAGGATATTTAATAGTGAAGTTGTTGGCTGCTGCATCATATTTGTACTCATTTTTAATCAGTCTCCATTCGTATTTTATGTATTTTTATGGTATATATGGTATTAAAAATACAGGAATATAACATCTGAATTTTATGTAAGATGTAATCCATAGATATTTAATTGAAAATTATACATATAATTATATAATATAAAATAAATATATGCTATACTAAATTATAGTTGCTAAAAAGTAGAATGAAAAGTAGTGTAGGAAAGAAAGGACAGTGTATATTTGTAAATATTTATAAGCAGATGAATTACAATATACCAGGAAGAAAGATAATGACATTAGAGGAAGAGTATGAGCTTTCGTGTTATAAAGAACTTACTGAATTATGTGCCGGTAAAGAAAGCTATATTGTAAAAAACATTAACGATGGCAAAATATATGTAAAGAAAAAAGTAAAATTATATAATAAAGAGCTTCTACTAAGGTTAAAGGAATTAGATATAAAAGATGTTCCTAAAATATATTTGTGCGTCGAAGATGGAGAAAAATTAACTGTAATCGAGGAATATATTCATGGTGAAACCTTATATGAATATCAGAAGAAAAATGGATTATTTAAAGAGAGAGAAGCAGCAGAAATTATTTGCAGATTATGTGATATTTTATCGCAATTACATTCATTTAATCCTCCGATAATACATAGGGATATTAAGCCGATGAATGTAATGATTAGTAATGATGGAGTTGTGAAGCTTATAGATTTTGATGCGGCAAGAGAAAATATAGAGGGAGAAGTTGAAGATACATATCTTATGGGGACAAAGGAATTTGCTGCACCTGAGCAGTATGGTTTTGGACAGTCAGATGCCAGAACAGATATATATGCACTTGGGATAATGTTAAATGTGATGCTGACGGGTGAGGTACCTAAGAACAGAGTCTATGGAAATGATTCAAAGGCACTTACTAAGGTTATTAAGAAATGCATAATGTTAGCACCTGATAAGAGATATAGAAATGTAAAAGAACTAAAGAGAAACTTACAATTTCTATATTTTCAAAACTGTATCCCAAATGTAAATAAGCCCAATATACATTTGTCTAAAAATGATAAGAATCTAATCGACGAGTTAAGAACGTATCTGCCTGTAGGTTACAGAACGGGCAGACTTTGGAAGATGATAATTGCTACTATAAGCTATATAGTAATTGCTATGGTATCATTCGGACTGGTAATGGAAGATAGTCATACGGGTGCTACTTATACAACAGGGAAATTGTATTTATTAAGAACATTTATTTTTGTAATAATTATAGGAAGTATTACATATCTCGGAAATTACCGGGGAGTAAGATATAAATTACCCGGAACAAGAAAAAAGGGATTACTTAATATAATTATGAGTCTTGTTTATGTAATGGCATATAGTCTTGGTTTGTTTGTTATAATGGCATTATTGATAATATAATTGTCCTCTGTATAGAGGACTAAAATATAAATCTTCTTTGATATAATCGTGTAATCAAATATTAAATTATTGTGATGGTTATAGCTATTACAATCAAAGGAGGAAATTATGGAAAACAAGAAAAAAGGAAAATTAAAATGGTTATCAATTGCTATTATAACGATTCTGGCAATGGGAATTGTAGGGTGTACAAGTGAAAGTGATGATACCCCTAAGAAAGTGGGAGAAGTAAATAAAGTTGATGAATCTAAAGATGTAGCAAAAGATGATTCAAAAGATGATTCGGATGATTCAGATGATGACACTTCGGAGGATAAGGAAACTGAATCAGAAGAGAAAAATGAGTTCTTTGCAGGAGATGTGGTAGAGACTAAGACATTAAGAATTTTATTTTTATCAGTAGAAGATTATATATCTGATAATGAGTTTGAACAGCCGGCAGAGGGTAAAAAATTTATCAAAGCCAGCTTTGAATTTGAAAATATTGGTAAAGATGATGAATACGTTTCAGATATGGATTTTGATTGTTATGCAGATGGTTATAGTGCTGACCAGAGTTATGTTTTAGATAATGATTTAAGTGCAACAATTTCAAAGGGTATGAAAACTAAAGGAGATGTTGTATTTGAAGTTCCGGTTGATGCGCAAGAAGTAGTGATACAATATGAAACAGATGCATGGACAAGTAGTAAGATTAACTTCTATGTCGTTAAACAGTAGTTTTGATGTGTGAGTATGGTAAAGATTATATAGCATAGTTAATCATTACCCTGAATAATTAATTATACATTTGTGAAATATTTATATATTAGCATATAAATATTAAATCTAAAAAAGGTATTCAGCAAATCAATTAAATTTAATGGAATTCATTAATGTTTATTGATTTTGAATACCTTTTTGTTGCATTTTCTCTTATGATTTGATAGAATTAATTGTGATTGACAAAAAAATACAGTTAATATAAATAGAATATTTGAATATAGATTTTGAAAAATCGAGGAGGACCAAGAAATGGCTTCGAAAAAAAATAAAAAAAAGAACTTAAACGATAATACAGTTAATAACATAGAGAAAAAAGAAGTGATTGATAATGATACTGAAGAATGTGAAAAAATATTAGAGAGACTTGATGAAATAGAGAAGAAACAGAATATGTCATCAAAAGTTAAAAGTCTAATTAAGGAAGACAAAGAAGCAATACGAAAGATGAATGAAAACATTAAGAAAATTGAGGAAGACGAGCTTGATTATCTTGATGATGAAGTTGATTCGGATATAGAAGACAATGGAGATACTAAGGATTCTGTATCAGAAGATAAATTAGAGGATAAAAATGATTCATCATCTAAGAAGTCAGAAATTAAGGCGGATACTTCGGATAAGGCAGATGAAAAAAATTCAGATGAAAAAATTTCAGATTACAGTGAAGAGGGAGAGGCAAATCTTGATTTCTTTGCTAATCTTAACAGAGAAGATAATATTTCTAATGAACGAATAAGGAAGAAAGCACCTAAGAGACTTGCGAATGATGCAAATAGACTTAGTTTTATGGATAAGTTAAAGTTAGCAGCCAGAAATAATACAAAGAATTTTGCAATTGGAACAGCAATCGCATTTTTATTTATTGTGTTAGTAATTGCATTGGCTATAGATGCCGGTAATAAAGATAATACGGATGATACTAAAACATCAGCTAAGACCAGTGGAGAATTCATTGATATTGATACAACTCCGTTTATAGATGTTATTAATAACTATTATGCTGCATTAGAATCAGGAGATGTTAAAGTTGTAAGAGAATTAATTGCTGATTCAGACGATATTACAGATGATGAGATAAAGACAAAATGTGATGAAGCAAAGGCTTACACTGAATTAGTGGGTTCATCATTCATGGTAACTGACTGTTATGTCCAAAAAGGAATTAAGGACGGAGAATATATAGTATATTATAAATTCCAGGTAACTATTAAATCGATAAAGACACCTACAGTAGGCTTATTTACAAGTTATATTGTAGATACTGCTACAGGCGAATCGGCTAAAGTAGATTATAAGGTATGTGTTGGAGTAAATGATAAGTCCAGCGATATTTATAAATACATTTTAAAAATGAGTAGTTGTAAGAATGTTACCGATTTATTTGATAAGGTAGATAAGGAATTAGAAGAAGCTTGCGAAAAAGATTCAGATCTTAAGGCAATCGTTGATGTATTAAAGGGAACAGATTCAGACGAAGATACTGTAAATGAAGAGACAACAGAACCTATGAAAGATTCAGAAAACAAAGACTCTAAAAACAAAGATTCAGAAACTAAAAATTCTGATAAAAAAGATGAATCTAAAGAGACAACAAAGAGTGCATCATAATAATTATAGAAACAGAATATATATATATAAATAGTTTATAATACAATTAGTATACCTGTTTGTATAAAATAAGGACCGACCTTAATTATATTTTGATTATTCAGAATATAATTAAGGCTGGTCCTTATATATTATAGATATATTGCAATTATAAATTAGAATTGTTAATATTAGTATATGATATATTCAGATAAGGAGTCCATTTCATATATGGATATGTATATATATATGGGATAAAAAATATAGTAACAAAAATATAAGAATAAAATAGAGGAAAAATAAATGTTAGATATATTAATCGTAGAAGATAATCCGGAGATAAGTGGACTATTAAGAGACTTTCTGGTTAAAGAAAATTATGTGGTAAGTGTAGCGGACACAGGTGAAAAAGCATTGGACATTTATAATAGATATGGTGCAAAATTAGTAATCTTAGACATAATGTTACCGGGAATAAATGGTTTTGCAATATGCCAGAGAATAAGGGAGAATTCCAATTCACATATTATTATAGTGAGTGCTAAAACGGATAAAGATGATAAATTAAAAGGACTTAATCTGGGAGCAGATGACTATATAGAAAAGCCATATGACATTGATATTCTGCTTGCTAAAATCAGGGGAATATTTAAAAGAAAATATGCCAAGGAAGAGATTATAGAGGGGAATCTGACACTTAATACCGTTAACAAAAGTCTTATGGTTGATGGAGAAATGGTAGATGTTACAGAGAAAGAATTTGAGTTACTAAAGCTGTTAATAGAGAATAAGAATACAACTCTTAAGAAAGAATATATTTTCAATACTATATGGGGAAGCGACAGTGATTCTGAATTACAGACATTGACAGTACATATAAAATGGCTTCGTGAGAAAATCGAGAAAGATTCAAAGAAGCCGGAACACATTATTACAGCCTGGGGGGTAGGATACAGATTTGAATAAGTTTAGAAGAATTACTCTGGTGGTTCTGTTAATCGAGATACTTATAATCGTAATTGGAAATGTTACATATTACAGAAATAAGAGAGAAAATGATGGAATATACAGAGTAGAAGCCAAAAGAATTGTAAAAGAATTAGAAAATAAAAATGCTGATTATATAGATTTATCAGGATATAGAACCATAATAAGAGTAAGTGAATTTAATGCAGAGGAAATATGTAATAATGCTTACGTGGTAGAAAAGGCAGGAGATAAATTATATAGAATTGAATATAAGAGAGTAAGCAATAACTATTTAGGATTGTATATGAATATTATAGCCGGAAGTATGCTTATATTTACCTTAGTGATAATGTTTTATATCAATATGAGAATCATAAAACCATTTAATAAAATGGAAGAATTAGCAGTGTCATTGGCAAAGGGAAATCTTTCTATGCCAATCAAAGCAGAGAAGAGTAAATATTTTGGTAAATTCCTGTGGGGAATGGATATGTTGAGAGAAAATTTAGAAGCAGCAAGGGAAAGAGAATTAGAGTACCAAAAGGAAAGAAAGACACTTGTATTATCATTGTCACACGATATAAAGACACCTTTATCGGCCATAGAATTATATACAAATGCTTTAACAAAAGAACTATACACTTCAGAGAATAAGAAGAGGGAAGCTTTATACGGAATAGATAAAAATGCAAAAGAAATTAAGAAATATATCGATGAAATAATCAATGCATCAAGAGAAGATTTTCTCAATCTGGAAGTAAGAACAGGAGAATTCTATCTGTCGCAGATAATGAAGTCCGTTAAGAAATTCTATATAGATAAATTAGGTATAAAGCATACAGAATTAAAAATAGAGAAATATACGGATTGCATCTGTAGGGGTGACAGTGAGCGTGTAATAGAAGTAATACAAAATATTATGGAAAATGCTATCAAATACGGTGATGGTAAACAGATAGAAATTACATTTGCAGATGAAGAAGATTGCAGACTTATATATATTTCTAATACCGGCTGTTCAATAAACGAAGAGGAATTACCATACTTATTCGATTCATTCTATCGTGGAAGTAACAGCCATAATATAAAGGGAAGCGGTCTGGGCTTATATATCTGCAGACAACTTATGTTAAAGATGGACGGAGAAGTCTTTGCAGATATTAATGATAATATTTTCAGGGTTGGCGTAGTAGTAAGAAAAGCAAAGTAAATATATGAAAATAACTCAAGCTTCACATGTACATATTTACTTTAATTTTCTAAAAGTCGGAAAATTAATCATAAATATCTGCATTTAAGGATTATTTAATAATTTATTCTGTATAATCAAGTTGTTCTTAGAAATTAGTTTATATAGGTAATTGCGAAACAAGTTCACAATCTTGATACAACACAAGGAAGAATTTGTGTCAATGCATAAATTCCTAGATGAAGCG
>OMVQ01000112.1 GCA_900314555.1 uncultured Eubacteriales bacterium
AGAAGTCTAACTATTCGCAAAACCATAGTTTAACGAAAAGTTAGACTAGAAAAGTTATTATAGATGTGCTATAATCAGATTATTAATAATGAATAAATAAAACAAATACAAACAATCATAAGGAACAAATATATGGAATTACAGAAATTATATAGTTATACAAGGCAGGCTATAGATAAATATAATATGATAAATGATGGAGATAAAATTGCGATTGGTGTATCCGGTGGCAAAGACAGTCTCACATTATTATATGCTTTAAGTGGACTCAGACGTTTTTATCCAAAACATTTTGATTTGGTAGCTATATCTGTTGACTTAGGCTTTGGTATACAGGAATTTGATGCGATTAACAAGTTATGCAATGATTTAGATATTCCTTTACATATTGTACATACAGAAATTAATCAGATTGTATTTATTCATCGTAAGGAATCTAATCCCTGCTCATTATGTGCTAAAATGCGTAAAGGTGCATTGAACGATAAGGCTAAGGAATTAGGCTGTAATCGTATTGCATATGCTCATCATAAAGATGATATTATAGAGACTATGATGTTATCTCTTATGTATGAAGGCAGATTTTATTCTTTTTCTCCGGTGACATTTTTAGATAAAACAAAGCTTTATGTTATACGACCATTAATGTTTGTCAGCGAATCTGAAGTAATTGGCTTTAAAAATAAATATAATTTGCCGGTTGCTAAAAATCAATGTTCGGCTGATGGACATACTAAACGTGAATATGTAAAAAATCTTATAAAACAACTTAATCACGACAATCCGGGCGTTAAAGAACGTATGTTCAGAGCAATTATCGAAAGTAAAATTGAAGGGTGGGATATTACAAATGCCAAATTCTAAGCAAAATTCTAATAATAATATAGATAATTCTTATACAAATAATTCTAATAAAGCTAATTCTAAAGAAATTAACACTAAAACAGTTAATATTAAAACGGCTACTAATTCTAAGACAACTACAAGAAATTATCATGACCAGATTAATATAAATAATGACTTAAAACTTCGTGAAATGTTAAAGGAATTACCACGATTCTGTATGACTTTCTTTAGAGGTATTGAATATACTACATCATCAAGAACACGTATTGCCTATGCATATGATTTAGGAGTATTTTTTAATTATATTAAAGATACTAATCCTGCGTATGCTAATATTGAAATAAATCATTTTCCGATTGATATATTAAATAAAATAACTGTTGATGACATCGAAGAATATCTGGATTATCTTAAAGTATATTCTAAAAACAGCTCAGAACATACAAATCGTGAAAAGGGAATTAAGAGAAAATTATCATCTTTAAAATCATTTTATAACTACTTCTTCTGCAATCAGATTATTGAGGATAATCCTGCAGCTAAGGTCAGAATGCCTAAATTACACGAATCAGAAATTATAAGACTTGATTCAGATGAGGTTGTCAGATTACTTGATGAAGTTGAATCAGGTGATAATCTTACTAAATCACAAAAGAAATATCATGATAAAACCAAACTACGTGATACTGCATTACTTACACTTCTGCTTGGAACTGGTATGCGTGTTTCGGAATGTGTAGGCATAGATATTAATGATGTGGATTTTAAAAATTCAGGTATAAAAATCAGACGTAAAGGTGGTTACGAGGCAATTGTATATTTTGGAGATGAGGTAGAGATTGCTTTGCTTAATTATCTTGAATATAGAAATACAATTACACCTGTTGCCGGACACGAGAATGCACTCTTCTTATCTTTACAGAATAAAAGAATCAGTGTACGTTCAGTAGAAAATCTTGTTAAGAAATATTCGGGATTAATAACGACTTTAAAACATATTACTCCTCATAAACTCAGGAGTACATATGGTACAAATCTCTATAAAGAAACCGGAGATATATATTTAGTTGCTGACGTACTTGGACATAAAGACGTTAATACAACTAGAAAGCACTATGCTGCCATAGAGGACCGCAGACGTTATAATGCCAGAAATGAGGTCTCTTTACGAAGAAATAATAAAGATGAAGAATAATGCAATATAATAATATAACATATAGCATATATTACATAGTGTTATTACATCCACAATGTTAAGAAAAATAATTCAGGCAAATATGGTACAAATCATTAATCATTATCATTATGAATTGTATCTAGTCATTGTAATAATATACAATAATGTAATTACCACTATGAATTGTGTCTGAACTTAAGCTATTTATTGACTTTATTTCTTTAATATAAGATTGGGTTGATATACTATCTGATGGTTTATATTCTTCGGCGATTGACCAAAGTGTATCTCCATCTTCAATTAATATACTTGAATAACATTTTACTTTATCGTTCTTTTTATTTTCCTTGGCATTAGTCTTTAATGTAAAGGAAAATACGAGAACTAATATTAACATAACCAATACAATGGCTACAGGTATTATAGAATAAATGTTTTTAATACTTCTCTTTTTAATATTCTTATTCATAGATTTCATTGTTGTTTTAGTTGCTGCTCTCATTGGTATCACCTTTAATCCTTTCAAATTTTGTTGTACTTTTTATAATTATTATCTATTATTAAGTTTTTACTTTTCATTTGCTCTATATTTATTTCTATATATTTGACTTATTACTACATAGAACAAGCAGAACAAATGTTCTTATCTATATTCTGTATTATACATAACGAACAAATGTTTGTCAATATTTTTTTCGAACATTTGTTTGATTATTTTTCAATAGTATGTTATAATGCTATTAACAACAAGAAAACTGGAATTATATCGAAAGGGACATATAATATATATGTTAAAGGTAAATTATTTATATGGAATATGGTAAGATAAGTCCTAAACAGCAGGAAATACTTGATTATATAAAGACAGAGATTATTAACCGCGGCTATCCGCCAACTGTAAGAGATATCTGTAATGCAGTTAATTTGAAGTCTACTTCTTCTGTCCATTCTCATTTAGCAACTCTTGAGAGAGAGGGATATATTATCAGAGATAAGACGAAGCCAAGAGCTATTGAGATTGTTGATGATTCGTTTAATGCATCCAGATGTGAGATTATTAATGTTCCTATTGTCGGAAGAGTTGCTGCAGGCGAACCAATTCTTGCAGTTCAGAATATAGAGGATTATTTCCCTATTCCTGCTGAATTTCTTCATAATAAGACTACATTTATGCTCAAGGTTAAGGGTGAGAGTATGATTAATGTCGGTATTTTAGATGGTGACACTATTATTGTAGAGGAATGTACAAGTGCTGATAATGGAGATATTGTAGTTGCTCTTGTAGATGATTCTGCTACAGTTAAGACATTTTATAAAGAGGACGGTCATATCCGCTTACAGCCTGAGAATGATACATATGAACCTATTATAGTTAATGACTGTACTATTATTGGTAAATACATAGGATTAGTCCGCATGATGAGATATTAAGATGATTAAGTAGTTATCAGATATAAAAAGTCCATATATGTTCCGGATAATGAATATTATCCTATAACACATATGGACTTTTATTTAAAACTTCTTTATATTTATTATTTCTGTTGTAGCTTTATATTTTAGATTAATTCTTTAGCTTAATATTTGGGTTAATTAAAATATAATAATTAAAGTGAGTCTACGTCAACAACGTTTCCGTCCTGCCATAATCTTTCTAAATCATAGAATAATCTGTCATCCTGATTGAATACGTGTACGATTATGTCACTATAATCTAATAATATCCAATTAGCTGAAGAATATCCCTCAACGTGATTTGTGTAAACTTTATCTTTGGCAAGCTCTTCTTCTACTGAATCGACCATAGCCTGTACCTGGCTTTTGTTAGAACCTCCGGCAATAACGAGGTAGTCTGCAAGTACAGAGATGTCTTTTATATCGATGATTTTTATATCAATAGCTTTTTTATCATCTAATGCATTATAAATTGTTTTTAATTTTTCAGTTATTGTCATAATTAAGGTTACTCCTTTTATTTATCTTTATTCAATTTTTCATAATATTCATAGGCTTTCTGAGTCTGATTATCTATAGGACTGTTTGTTTTCTTGAGATATTCAAGAGTATCACGCATAATTAGATATACAGCCTTGTCGATATCTTCAAATGCAGTTTTTCGTATTTCCTTAAGGTTAGCAGCCTTATCTCTGTTAGGTTCAATATAATCCGCAACAAATATAATCTTTTCAAGCATTGTCATCTCCTGACTGCCTGTAGTATGCTTAAGGATTGCATTAATAATCTCTTTGTCCTGTATTCCGTATTTATCCATTGCTATAAATGCACCTAATTTAGCATGTAATAACGATGGTTTTGCTTTCTCAGCTTCATTTATGCTTATATTGTGTTCAATACATTTTTTTAACTTTTTATCATCTGCTATACATTTGGCACAATCATGCAAAAGTCCGGCAATTTCGGCTTTCTCCAGGTCTACGTCATATTTCATTGCAAGGCAGATTGCTGTATATGATACTCCGATAGTATGTTCATATCGGTCTTTATCTAATGAATTTTTTAAATCTTTCGTAATATTTTTAAAATTTTTATTCATCTGGTGATTCCTTCCTGAAATAAAATTATCTCTTCAATGTCTTAAAGTTTTATGCATTTTTATACAATCTATTGTCAATTATATACCTTTCAACCTTATCGTCAACAAGATATTTTATTGATTTATTTTCACACACTAAATTCCTTATATCACTTGAAGAAATACCAATAACCGGTGATTTTACAAATTCAATTTTAGCCATATATTTTACTTGTAATTTAGCTATATATTCCTTGATTTGCATATATTGATAATCTCTGTCAGCTACTACTACCGTACAGTATCTAAAAATCTCATCAGGATTATGCCAGCTTTCAATGGCAAGAAGTGAATCAGCACCCATTATAAAGAATAGATTGTCATTTGTCTGTTCATTTAGCATTTTCAATGTATCTGATGTATAGATAATTCCTGTACGCTTCATTTCGAAATCAGAAAAAACAAATCTGTCATTTGATTCTATGGCTAATTCTACCATATTTTTCCTGTGAAAATTACTTGTAATATTATTAATATCCTTATGAGGCGGATTGCCTGAGGGCATAAACAGAACCTTATCAAGATTTAATTCATCTAATGCAGCCTGTGCAATAATCGTATGTCCTATATGAATAGGATCAAGTGTTCCGCCGAGGATACCAATATTTGATATGCTATGAGTATTCATATATTATAATCACTTCAATTCTATTTTAGGATTGGTTTTAGATGGTCTGTAAAGTACAATTTTCTTGCCGATAACCTGAACGACTTCAGAATGTGTTCTTTCGGCAATGATATTTGCAACATTCATAGGTGTATCCATACAATTTTTTAAAACATTAATTTTAATTAATTCTCTTGCTTCAAGTGCTTCATCTATTCCGGCTGTTAATTCAGGAGTTACGATTGACTTGCCTACCTGATAAATTGGCTGGATAGTGCTTGCAAGACTTCTTAAATAAGCTCTTTGTTTACTTGTCAAAATACTTCCTCCATTCTGTTTTAGGATATTTTGTGTTCTATATAGAACTTTAGTTTACATAATTAATTTATGTAAACTAAAAGATATTTCTGTCATTTTATTTTTAAGATAAGGTGTCAAAAAGGGTGCTGTACACCAATTACGATAAGGTCTTTTGAAACCTTAATCTTTATATTAAATATAATGAATTAAATAGTTATAAAATCGTTATATTTATTATTGTTAAATTTTATTTACTTGTAATATTCGAATTCGTGACCGTAAATCTTAACAGTATCACCTTCCTGAATACCGAGGTTTTCTAATTCTTCTAAGATACCATTGTCTTTCATAAATTTCTGGAAGAAAATAAATCCCTTTTCTGCTTCAAGATTAGTATATCCTAACATCTTCTCGATTCTTGGTCCTTCTATTGAATAAAGTCCCTCTTCTAATTTTTCTACTGTATATGGATCATCAGGATTGTCACTAAACTGTCCAGGGAAATATTCCTGTTCAAATACAACAGGTGTGCTATCCATCTGTTCAAGCATATCATTTACAGCATATAAAAGCTCTTTAAGACCTTTACCGCTTACTGCAGATATACCAAACACCTTAATTCCTTTTGGCTCAAATTCAGCCTTTAATTTATCGACAATACTTTCATCACCATCATAAATTGCATCTATTTTATTAGCGGCTATTACCTGCGGACGATTCATAAGGTCAGGATTATATGCTTCTAATTCGGCATTTATCTTATTAATATCGTTGATAGGATCTCTTCCCTCAGTTGATGCAGCATCGACCATATGAATAAGAACTTTAGTTCTTTCGATGTGTTTTAGAAATTCATGCCCAAGACCAACGCCCTCTGAAGCTCCCTCAATAAGTCCCGGAATATCGGCAATTACAAAGCCTTTATTACCATCTAAATCGACTACACCAAGGTTAGGATTAAGAGTTGTAAAGTGATAATTTGCAATTTTAGGTCTGGCATTAGTAACTCTTGAAAGTAATGTTGATTTACCTACATTTGGATATCCTACAAGGCCTACATCAGCTATAACTTTTAACTCAAGGCGTACATACAACTCCATTGATTTCTGTCCCGGTTGTGCATATTTTGGAACCTGCATTGTAGCTGTTGCATAGTGCTGGTTACCCTTACCGCCTCTTCCACCTTTTAGAACTATAACTTTCTTATCAGCATCAGACATATCAGCGATAACTTTTCCTGATTCATCATCTTTTATAATTGTACCGAGAGGTACCTTAATGATAAGGTCCTGTCCATCTTTACCATGCTGATTTCTTTTGCCACCCTCTTCGCCAGATTGTGCTACATATTTTCTAATATGTCTAAAATCAGTAAGAGTATTTAAGCCTTCATCTACAACAAATATAATATCGCCGCCACGACCACCATCGCCGCCATCAGGACCGCCGTTTGGAACATATAATTCTCGTCTGAAGCTTACATGACCGTCTCCGCCTTTTCCTGATTTTATAAATATTTTCGCACTATCTGCAAACATGTTTTCACCATGCCTTTCTAAATTAAAAAGGCTTCAAACCATAGGATTTGAAGCCTAAAATAATTATTCTGCTACTGGAACGATAGAAACCTGTTTCTTATCTCTACCTTTTCTTTCAAATCTAACAACACCATCAACTAAAGCGTATAATGTGTCATCTCCACCACGTCCAACATTCACACCTGGGTGAATCTTTGTTCCACGCTGTCTGTAAAGAATATTACCAGCTTTAACAAACTGTCCGTCTGCTCTTTTTGCACCTAATCTCTTAGATTCTGAATCTCTACCGTTTTTTGTAGATCCAACACCCTTTTTATGAGCAAAAAACTGAAGGTTCATTTTTAACATAGTTTACACCTCCTTGAAAACTATTTTGATGTATTTTTCGTTGTCTTTCTGAATCTCTTTGATACCAAGCACCAAAGATTTCATTAAAATTTTCGACTCATTACTCAATTCTTCTGTAAGACGAAACATTAAATATCCCGATTCTTCATCAGAATCACATTCGAATGCATCATCTGTAAATTCTTCAATAGAATTAATTGTATTAATAGATAAAACAGATGCCGCAGCACAAACAATGTCTCTGCCATATTCATCAGCTTCTGCGTGTCCATCAAATTCAAATCCTACAAATTGATCAGAGGAGTCTTTATAAATTGTTACATTAATCATCAGACTACCAATTAAGCGTTGATTTTGTCAATCTTAACTTCAGTATATGCCTGTCTGTGACCATTCTTCTTATGATATCCAGTCTTTCTCTTGTACTTGTAAACGATAACCTTTTTAGCTTTACCGTTGCTTACAACTGTTGCTTCAACGCTTGCGTTAGCTACTGTAGGATTACCTACTTTAACATCAGCATCGCTAACAAGAAGAACCTGATCAAATGTAACTTTTTCATCAGCTTCAACACCAAGTTTTTCAACTCTGATTACATCGCCTTCTGAAACTTTGTACTGTTTACCACCTGTTGCTATAATTGCGTACATATGGCACCTCCTATTTCAATTACTCGCCAACTTCGGTGTTAGTAAATAAATACTATACTTATAACCTCATTGTGCGGCACACTAATGTAGTTTAACATAACCGGATATACTTGTCAATGCATAATTTCTAAAATTTACATATACAATTTAATTATGCAATTTAATATAATCTTATCATATAATAAAGTAAAAATATGCCGGAGAATTATATGAGCAATAATAATCTTCCACTTTATTACGAGAAATATCCTGTTATTAATTTGGCACGCAGTAATTATGCCAATAATATGGATTTAGAATATCTTAATACATTATTTCCTAATGAAATTGCCGAATTAAAATATATAATCGAACAGGAATGTGATAAATTAGATTATAACGGAAGTATGATATATGATGAATGTCCTGATAAGATTATGTTTATGAAAAAATGCAGCGACATTTGTTCAATAGCCTGCTGCAACTGTAAATATGCCAAAAAATGTACAGATACAAGATGGCTTAGGGATATTGTAAATGTCCTTTTTACAAATGAAGTATATAAAAGACGCTGCAACCGAAGAAACTATTTTTATTAATATTATTAAAGAAAATATATAAAAGATTTAAACCAATTTAAACAGAATATTATTTGCAAAATTCTGTGTCACTTTAGACGATATTCTCCTATATATAATATAAAAATAATAAAAATAGAAACTTTCCGGTATAGGATAATTCACTAAACCGGAAAGCTTACATATTTTAATGTTCAATTCTGGTTACCAGACCATTATTTTCGAAATCTACTATGATATGGTCACCGGCATCTAATTTATCACTAAGAATCTCTTTAGCTACCATTGTCTCAATATTCTTCTGTAAATATCTCTTAAGTGGTCTTGCACCATATACAGGATCATAACCGTTGTCTGCTATAAACTGTTTAGCACTGTCTGTAAGGCTTATTGATAAATCTCTGTCAGCTATTCTCTTGTTAAGATTACTGATAAGAATATCTATGATTCCTGAAATATTTTCCTTAGTTAATGGCTTAAACATTATAATTTCATCAAGACGGTTAATGAATTCAGGTCTGAAGTGACTCTTAAGTTCATTTTCAACATTGGCTGCTGCTTCAGGATTAATTGTACCATCTTCATTTATACCATCAAGCAGATATGACGAACCTAAGTTAGATGTCATTATAAGGATAGTATTCTTAAAGTCAACAGTTCTGCCCTGTGAGTCAGTGATTCGGCCATCATCTAATACCTGTAACAGGATATTGAATACATCAGGATGTGCTTTTTCGATTTCGTCGAACAGAACAACCGAATAAGGTTTTCTTCTTACTGCTTCAGTAAGCTGGCCGCCTTCATCATATCCTACATATCCCGGAGGTGCTCCGACTAAACGAGAGACTGAATATTTCTCCATATATTCACTCATATCGATTCTGACCATATTAGCTTCATTATCAAAAAGATTTGCAGCAAGCGATTTAGCTAATTCTGTCTTACCTACACCTGTTGGTCCAAGGAACAGGAATGAACCGATTGGTTTAGATGGATCTTTTATTCCTGCTTTTGAACGGATAATGGCTTCTGTAACTTTTTCTACGGCATCGTCCTGACCAATTACTCTTTTATGAAGTTCATCATCAAGATGTAATGTCTTATTTCTCTCTGATTCAGTAAGTTTAGCTACAGGTATTCCTGTCCATCGTGAAACAATCTTTGCAATCTCTTCGTCTGTAACAGCCTCATGAACAAGTGTAAGTTTCTGGTTTTTAATCTTTTCTTCTTCCTGTTCAAGGTTCTTATTAAGTGCAGGTAATTCACCATATTTTAATTTGGCAACAGTTTCAAGGTCATAATTTCTTTCAGCAACCTGAATCTGGTTATTAATATCTTCGATTTTCTCTCTGATTTTAGAAAGGTTATCGACACTTGATTTCTCATTTTCCCATTTTGCCATACCATTTTTGAATTCATCACGTAATTCGGCAAGTTCTTTCTGGAGTGCCTCTAGACGTTCTTTACTAAGTCTGTCATCTTCTTTCTTTAATGCAGTTTCTTCAATCTCCATCTGCATAACTTTACGTTTTAATTCATCAAGTTCTGTTGGTAATGAATCTAATTCGGTCTTAATTAATGCGCAGGCCTCATCAACTAGGTCGATTGCCTTATCAGGAAGAAATCTGTCTGAAATATATCTATCAGATAATGTAACTGCACTTACTAATGCTGAGTCAGTAATCTTAACACCATGATATACTTCATATCTTTCCTTAAGACCTCTTAATATTGAAATAGTATCTTCAACTGATGGCTCATCAACCATAACAGGCTGGAAACGTCTTTCAAGTGCAGGGTCTTTCTCAATATATTTTCTATATTCATCAAGTGTTGTTGCACCTATACAATGAAGTTCACCTCTTGCAAGCATTGGTTTTAACATATTGCCTGCATCCATGGCACCATCTGATTTACCGGCACCAACAATTGTATGCAGCTCATCGATAAACAGGATAATCTGTCCTTCGCTGTTCTTAACTTCATTTAATACGGCTTTAAGTCTTTCTTCAAATTCACCTCTGTATTTTGCACCTGCAACTAATGCACCCATATCAAGTGCAAATACTTTCTTATCCTTTAAGCCCTGAGGCACATCACCTCTGACAATTCTTTGTGCAAGTCCCTCTACTGCTGCTGTTTTACCAACACCTGGTTCACCGATAAGTACAGGGTTATTTTTAGTCTTTCTTGATAAAATTCTAATAACATTTCGAATTTCACTATCTCTGCCGATAACAGGATCTAACTTCTGCTCTCTTGCACGCTCTACTAAATCAGTAGCATATTTACTAAGAGTATCATAAGTAGCTTCCGGATTATCTGAAGTAACTCTCTGATTACCTCTTACGGTAGCTAATGCCTGAAGAAATCTTTCTTTATTAATTCCAAATTCCTTAAAGATTTCTTTAATTCCTTTATTCTGATATCTTATAAGGCTTAAGAACAAATGTTCAACGGAAATGTATTCATCTCCCATTGCTTTAGCATCATCTTCGGCACTTATTAATACCTTATTCAAATCATTACTGATTCTTAAATCTCCGCCCTGAACTTTAACTTTTTTCTCAAGAGCTTCCTTAACACGATTAACAAAGTAATCTTTATTTATATCCATTTTTTCAATCAATTTAAGAATAAGGCTGTCCTCAGATATTAACAGACTATAAAGTAAATGTTCCTGGTCAATTTCTTGGTTACCGAATTCATAGGCAACTTTCTCACAACCTTGTACTGCTTCGATTGATTTTTGAGTAAATTTACTAATGTTCATAAGATTATCTCCCTTCTATAATGAATTTATCAGGCATCTGCAAAAAAATTATTACATTTTGTAAGAACCTGACATCACACAACAGATTTTTAATTCAATGTAAATCTAATAAAACCTAATTGATAAGATTTATCATTGTTCTGTTGTTCTATTACATATATAACACCAACTTTATAAAAATGCAAGAACTTTTTTAAAAAATTTTTATTAATAGGAAAAGTGGCTTATCTTTTGCTATATTCTGTGCCATTTCTACGGCATTTTATGCGATATTTTCTACTACAATTAAATGAAATAAAAAAGGATACTAAAATCTTTAAACAGAATTTTAATATCCTTTAATGGTAAGCTTTTATATTAGTGATGGAATAATCTAAGTCCTGTGAAGCACATTGCCATATTATACTTATTACATGTATCAATTACATTGTCATCACGAATTGAACCACCAGGCTGTGCTACGTATTTAACACCACTCTTATGTGCTCTTTCAATATTATCTCCAAATGGGAAGAATGCATCAGAACCAAGTGCTACGTCCTGCATCTTATCAAGCCATGCTCTTTTCTCTTCTCTTGTAAATACTTCAGGTTTAGTTTTGAAGATTTTCTCCCATTCGCCATCAGCGAGTACGTCCATATAATCTTCACCGATGTATAAATCGATTGCATTATCTCTGTCCGCACGTCTTATACCATCGATAAATGGTAATTCAAGAACCTTTGGAGACTGACGTAAGAACCAGTTATCAGCTTTAGAGCCTGCAAGTCTTGTACAATGTATTCTTGACTGCTGACCTGCGCCGATTCCGATAGCCTGTCCGCCTTTTGCGTAGCATACTGAATTAGACTGTGTATATTTTAATGTGATTAATGAGATAATCAAATCAATCTTAGCTGATTCAGGAATCTCTTTATTCTCTGTAACGATATTTCCAAGGAAATCATCATCGATTACAAGTTCATTTCTTCCCTGCTCAAATGTAACACCGAATACTTCTTTGTGTTCGATTGGGTTTGGTTTGTATTCAGGATCAATTTTGATTACATTATAATTACCTTTTTTCTTTGCTTTAAGAATCTCTAAAGCTTCAGGTTCATATCCCGGAGCGATAACACCATCTGAAACTTCTCTCTTTATAAGTAATGCTGTTGCAACATCACATACATCTGAAAGTGCGATAAAGTCACCAAATGATGACATTCTGTCAGCGCCTCTTGCTCTTGCGTATGCATTTGCAAGTGGAGTGAATTCAACATCAAGGTCATCTACCCAGTAGATTTTTCTTTCAACTTCACTTAAAGGAAGTCCTACTGCTGCACCTGCAGGAGAAACGTGTTTAAATGATGTAGCTGCTGCTATTCCTGTAGCTTTCTTAAGTTCGCTTACTAACTGCCAGCCGTTAAATGCATCAAGGAAGTTAATATAACCAGGCTTACCACATAAAACTTCGATAGGAAGTTCGCCTTCGTTCATATATATTCTTGATGGCTTCTGGTTTGGGTTACAACCATATTTTAATTCAAGTTCTTTCATTTTTTAACCATACCTTTCTTCTTATTATAAGTACTTTGATTCTGATATTTTATACGTATTTTATTTTTGAACTGATTTTTATTATAAAATCATTCTAATATATGCTTTTTATAAATAAGTATCATATATTTATATATTATATTATTCTTATTTTATTATTTGTTCTTATTTATAATAACACTTTCGTATTTACCTGTTTCAATATCAATATATCTTACAAATAAAGATACTTTATTATCTTCATTTAAAGATGTCCATAAATCATTTGCAAATTCGTTCATATCATCTTTAATTGCAACTAATTTTGGTTCACCCTCGAAACTTGGTAATGGATTACCATCACATTTATATGTGTGAATGAAATGTCCCTCACCTGCTACAGGATTAGTATAAGCAAATGTATATCTGTTACATGCATCAGGATTACCATTGTTGCTCTTAAGAATTGACATTGCATAATTATATTCACCATTTCCAACGTGCATAATACCTGAAATTCTTGGTGTATAGTTTGGAGCATCAGGCTCAAATTCTCTTGTTCTGAGTGACTGCTCGAATGTCTGCTGTTTATCCATTAATTCATAGATTGTGTCAGTCTGGTCACCGTTTGTTACAATTGTCTTATTTCCTAATACTCTTACAGGTGCATAGATAATTAAGCTTGGATCACTTAATTTAGATGGATCAAATGCCTGTGTTCTGATTCCCTCTCCATCTTCTACAAAGACTCTGTTTCTGCTGTTTTCACTTCTACCCATAATAAAGTATGCTGTTACTGCATATTTTCCGTTAGGGCTTTTTCCAATAATGATACCTCTTCCGGGATATGAGTTTTCTTTAAGTTCTTTTTCGATTGAGATTGACTCCATTCTGATAATCCTCCTTGCAAATGTTTTGTCTGATAATAGAATTCCATTGAAATGCTATTTTGATACCATAATCATACATAAAATCTAAAAAATATATCCAAATATGTATGTAATAATAAAAAAAGCCTGAACAATTATAAAAATTGCCCAGACGGTCGACCAAAATAGCCAGATACATTTCCTGTAGTTAATTCTACCTGCAATAAAGATGCATTTCCGTCAGTCATGTACCTATGAATAATCCTACACGATAGGCGAAATATTTTCAAGTACTTTTTTAATAAATTACCTGAATCCGTGAAATTCAGTTTTTTTTATAAACAGGAATATAATTATAAACAAGTTTTTTTGAAAACTCCCATTTCTTCAG